>JAUWCP010000043.1 GCA_030609245.1 Hyphomicrobium sp. | reverse complement strand
GCTGTGACGCTGCCGCCCATCACACGCACGGCCAAGCCGCTCGAAGCCACCGTAATCCTGCGCCTGCGCGAAACGGGTGGGCGCACGATTGAGCGCAACGTTATGATTCCTGTCGATCTGCGCGAGCCGCGCATCGGCATCAAACCGCTGTTCAAAGGCCGGGACCTGGATGAAAATCAGACGGCGGCGTTTGACGTGATTTTGCTCGACGGTAAGAGCCAGCGCGCCGCGTCGCCTAACCTAAACTGGCAGCTCGTGCGGCTTGACACGAACTGGCAGTGGTATCGCCGCGATGGCCGGTGGAATTACGAGGCGGTGACGCTTACGCGCAAGGTGGCGGACGGCACGTTCGCTACGACCGCCGGCGGCACGCCTGCGAAAATCGAAGCACGCGTGCGTTACGGCCGCTACCGGCTCGAAGTGGCTTCAGATGATCTAGCCGGCCCAGCCTCAAGCGTGGAATTCAATGTTGGCTGGTACACCGCCAGAAACGATGCCGAAAGCCCGGAAGTCCTCGACGTCGCGCTCGACCGCGCCAACTACAAACCCGGTGATAAGGCCAAGCTGCGCATCGCGACCAAGAAGGGCGGCAAGGCGCTTATCGCCGTGCTCTCCAGCGGTTTGTTGTCGATGCAGGAAGTTTCCATCAACGACGGCGGCGGTGAGGTGGATGTCATAGTCGGCGACAACTGGGGCCCCGGCGCTTACGTGGCGGCAATGCTCTACCGGCCCATGAACGAAAACCTGAAGCGTATGCCCAGCCGCGCCATCGGCGTGCAGTGGCTGGGGCTCGACCAGTCTGCAACCACGCTAAGCGTCGCGATCGACACCGAGGAAAGGATCAAATCCGGGGCGACGCTAACCGTCCCGGTGACGGTGTCTGGTCTTGAGAGCGGCGAGGACGCACGCATTACCGTTGCGGCCGTCGACCTCGGCATCCTCAATGTGACACGCTTCGAGGCGCCGGCTCCTGAGAGCTGGTTCTATGCCCAGCGCCGCATGGGGCTCGAGATTCGCGACTTTTATGGCCGGCTGATCGACGGGATGCGCGCTGAGCGAGGCACGCTGCGCACCGGCGGCGATGGTGGCAGTGGCATGACGATGAAAGGCAGCCCGCCGGTCGAAGACACGGTCGCGCTGTACTCCGGCATCGTCAAGGTTGATGCCGACGGCATGGCTAAGGTTGACTTCGAGCTGCCTGACTTCAACGGAACCGTGCGCGTGATGGCGGTCGCCTGGAGTGCCGGGAAGCTTGGCCACGCCTCGCACGACGTTATCGTGCGTGACGCGGTGGCCCTGACGGTGTCCGGTCCGCGCTTTCTAACGCTTGGCGATGAAGCACGCCTCGACATCGCTATTCACAATGTCGAGGGACCGGACGCGCCTTATTCACTCGCCGTAAATACCGCTGAAGAAACGGTCCACACGAGCAAAATTGATTTAGAGGTCGGCGAGCGACGCTCGCAAGCTGTTCGCATCAGGCCAACGAAGGTCGGTGAGCTTTCCTACGACATTCGCGTCACCGGTCCCGGCGGGATTGAGGTCGCGCGCCAACTGACCTTCGACGTGAAGCCGCCGGCCGGCGACATAAAGCGCACGACGGTGACATCTCTGAAGGCCAACGGCGGCAACATCACGTTGTCCTCTGACCTCGTGCACGGCCTGATACCTGATCGCACACGCGTCAATTTGAGCGTTGGTCCCACGGCTACGTTCGACGTGCCTGGACTGCTGACCGCGCTCGATCGCTACCCGTATGGATGCGCAGAGCAGACGGTGAGCCGCGCGCTGCCGCTCGTTTATGCCAACGCCCTCGCAGCCCAGATCGGCATCGCGCCCGACAAGGAACTGAAACAGCGCGTGCAGAAAGCGGTCAACCGCGTATTCGAGATGCAGGACAGCTCCGGCGCCTTTGGCTCATGGGGGCCGCGCAACGCCAACATGTGGCTGACGAGCTACGTTACCGACTTCCTCACTCGGGCCAAAGAGCAAGGGTTCAAAGTCAACCCGCTCGGCTTCTCCCAGGCGCTCGATCGGCTGCAGAACTACGTGAGCTATGCGCAGGACTTCAAGAAGGGCGGCGAGGACAGGGCCTATGCGCTCTATGTATTGGCGCGTAACAGCCGAGCTCCCATTGGCGAGCTGCGCTACTACGCCGACACGCGTCTCGATCGCTTCGCGACGCCCCTGGCCCAGGCCCAACTGGGCGCTGCACTGGCGATGATGGGTGACAAAACGCGCGCACAGACGTCATTCGAGGCCGCTCTTGCCAAACTCGATGCGCCGGCCGGCCCGAAGGGTGGGAATGTGTATCGCACCGACTACGGCTCCAGCCTACGCGATAGCGCCGCGTTGGTGACGCTTGCAGTAGAAACAGGGATCGCGAAAACAGAAGCCCCGCGTCTCGTCAATGTGATCGCCAAAGCCTACACGTCGCGCAATTACACCTCGACGCAAGAGCAAGCTTGGATGTTGCTGGCAGCCAATGCGCTCAGCGAGCAGGCCAAGGAGACGAAGCTCGTTGTCAACGGCACGCCGATAGTTGGCCCGCTGATGCGGTCGCTAGCAGCTGATGCATTGAGCTCAAAGCCCTTGGTCGTCGCCAACGAAGGCGACGCACCCGTCGATGCGGTCGTCACGGTGATAGGCGCGGCGCTAACACCGGAACCTCCCGCATCGAAAGGCTTCACGATTGAGCGCAGCTACTACACGCTTGCTGGTGAGCCGGTTGAGCTTGCAAGTGCCAGCGGCGGCACCAGCAAAGTGAAGCAGAACGACCGTTTCGTTGCCGTCTTGACGCTACAGTCGAATGAGACGGGCGGCCGCGTTCTGCTGGTGGACCGCCTGCCAGCCGGGTTCGAGATTGAGAACCCGCGGCTTGTCGACAGTGGCGACATCAAGTCGTTGAGTTGGCTCAAGCCCACGCTCAGGCCGGAGCACACCGAATTTCGCGATGACCGCTTCGTCGCCGCCTTCGATTTCAAGCGCAGCTCAGAAAACCGTAATTCCGGGCAATCCAACGGTGAGAAGGCCCCAGGAACGTCCACCACCGTCGCCTACATTGTGCGCGCAGTCACGCCAGGCACATTCGTCCACCCCGCCGCGACTGTGGAGGATATGTACCGGCCTGAACGCTACGCGCGGACCGCAGCCGGTAAGCTCACTGTAACGACGGGCGAGTGAGGTCTTGGTGATGCGGGCTGCGTCTACATGCTTGACCGCCTCCCCCTCGCATAACGAGGGTGCCGCTGTGAGATCGTGGTGCCGCAACGCAATGCGTTGTTTCGCGTTTGCGTTGTGCGGTAGTGCCGTCGCGGTTGGCGCAGGCGCGGTCGCGCTCTATGTCGCCGTCGAGCGCCTCGGGCCACCGAAGCTCGACAAGGTGCACGATGTCTCAACCATCGTGCTCGACCGCCATGATCAGCTCTTGCGCGCCTTCACCACGACAGAAGGCCGCTGGCGGCTTCCCGTCGCGCCCGACAAAGTCGATGAGCGCTATCTCGCCATGCTCATGGCGTTCGAGGATAAGCGCTTCTATGCCCACCCCGGCGTCGATGCGCGCGCGCTCATGCGGGCAGCATGGCAGCTCGTACACAACGGCCACATCGTCTCAGGGGGTTCCACGCTCACCATGCAGGTTGCCCGCCTTATCGAGGGCCGCCACGAGCGCACGGTCAGCGCCAAGCTGAAGCAGATTTTGCGGGCGTTACAGCTTGAACGATATCTGACCAAGCAAGACATCCTCGCGCTCTATCTCCGGCTCGCACCATTTGGCGGCAACATTGAAGGCGTGCGGGCCGCCTCGCTTACCTATTTCGCGAAAGAACCACGCCGGCTTTCCATCGGCGAAGCGGCACTTCTTGTGGCACTTCCGCAGTCGCCCGAGTCGCGCCGGCCCGATCGGAGCCCAGAAACGGCGCGCGCCGCGCGTAATCGGGTGCTTGAGCGCATGGCGCAAGCCGGTGTGATCTCGCAGGCGGAGGCAACTCGCGCGCATGGTGAGCCGGTGCCGCATGGCCGCCACGCGTTTCCCAAGTTCGCCGCACATCTCGCCGAGACAGAAGTTCTAGCGGCCAGGAAGAAATCTGTGCATCGGCTGACCATCGATCGCGGCGTGCAATCAGCGCTGGAAACGCTCGCTCAGGAGCAGGCAAAGCTGCGGGGCCAGAAGCTGTCGGTCGCCGTTCTCGCCGTTGATCACACGACGAATGAGGTCATCGCGCACGTTGGCTCAGCGGGCTACCTTGATGACGAACGCTTTGGCGCCATCGACATGACGACGGCCGTGCGCTCGCCAGGCTCCACGCTGAAGCCCTTCATCTACGGCCTCGCTTTCGAAGCCG
This sequence comes from Hyphomicrobium sp., assembly GCA_030609245.1. Taxonomy (GTDB): domain Bacteria; phylum Pseudomonadota; class Alphaproteobacteria; order Rhizobiales; family Hyphomicrobiaceae; genus Hyphomicrobium_A. Next base: position 9,732 of record JAUWCP010000043.1, on the reverse strand, counting down.
GGATTGCGCACCCCGAAACATTGATCGAGGACCGGCCTGTCCGCTTCGGCACCTACGCGCCTAAGAACTTCGACGATGACTTCCACGGAACCGTAACGATCCGCGAGGCACTAGCCCAATCGCTCAACATCCCTGCGGTTAAAGTACTGGCCGCCATCGGCCCGGGAAAGCTCGCTGGCCGCTTCCGGCGCATCGGCGTGGAGCCCGCCTTCCCTGATGATACAGCCCCCACACTTGCCATGGCGCTCGGTGGGGTCGGCCTGACGCTGCGCGACCTCACAACGCTGTATGCAAGTCTGGCGCGCGGTGGTGAAGCCGTGACGCTCCGGCACCGCCGCGACGAGGCAGCGACACCCAATGCCGCACAGCTTCTCCTTCAGGGCAAACGGCAACCGCCCGCCAAGCGTGTCCTGCTCCCTGTAGCCGCTTGGTATGTGACGGACATCCTGAAGGACGCCCCGCCGCCGCTTAACGCCAAGAGAGGGCGGCTCGCCTACAAGACGGGAACCTCCTACGGCTACCGCGATGCGTGGGCCGTCGGCTACGACGGACAGCACACGGTGGCTGTCTGGATCGGGCGCCCTGATGGCGCTGCGACGCCCGGCCTCGTCGGCCGTGTCGCTGCGGCGCCGATCCTTTTCGATGCCTTTGCCCGGCTCAGCGAACGGCGCAAGGCTTTGAGCGCGCCTCCGCCCGCCGCCTTGCAAGTGGCGAACGGTTCTGATCTGCCGCCCCCCTTGAAGCGTTTCCGCGAAGGCGGACGAGAATTGGCCCAGGGCCCGTATCTTGAGCCGCCGGTCCATATCGCCTTCCCGCCTGACCGCGCCGAGCTCGAGGTGGCCCTAGAAAACGACGCCCCTGTTCTGCTGAAGGCAAGTGGAGGCGTGCTGCCACTGACTTGGCTCATTGACGGCGCACCCATCAAATCCGATCCGCGCGCACGACAAGTGGCCTGGCAGCCCGAAGGCCGGGGCTTTGCCAAACTGTCGGTGATCGATGCCAAGGGACGCGTCGACCGCGTTACGATACGGCTAAGATAGCGCCTCCGCGCAATGGCAAGTGGGCAGCAGAAAGGCTAGTCTCTTGATCCCACGCGGTGCCGGAGCGAGCCTAAGCCTAATGAAACGACACTTTCGCCTCTCGGCCGCTCTCTTGGCGCTTGCAGCCTTACTTTCGGGCTGCGGCGAGGAGACGAAACAAAAACTCCCCGCACTTGGCGCGAAAATCGGCGATACATCCGTCTCGGGTGTTTCCTCGGGCGGCTACATGGCCGGCCAGTTCGAGATGGCGCACTCGCGCGATGTCGTCGGCGCAGCCATCATTGCCGGTGGTCCTTATGGCTGTTCAGAGAGCCTTTATGCCGACATCATGCCGGGGCCGGGAATAGCGATCCTCAATCTGACAAAGGCGATCAACGGCTGCATGCTCAATGCGCTCCAGCCCTTTGGCGTACCTAACCCGCAGCAGCTGGCCCGACGAGCCGGCCGTCTCGCCGAGAAGGACCGCATCGACCCTGTCAGCAACGTGCAGGACGACCGCATCTATCTGTTCTCCGGCAAGGAGGATCGCACGGTGGCGCCGGCAATCGTTGCCGCTGCACGCGACTTCTACAGAGCGCTCGGCGTGCCGGACGCGCAGATCCAGTACGTATCCGACCTGTCCGCCGGCCACGGTTTCGTTACCAAGGGTAAGGGACCGGCTTGCGACTATACCGGCAAGCCCTACATCATCGATTGCGGATACGATCAGGCTGGCGCGCTATTGGCCCAAATCTATGGACCACTCAATCCACGCGCTGCCGAGACGTCGGGTACGTATGTCGTCTTCGACCAGACCCTGTTTACCGACGAACTCAGGAACCACGGTTTGAGCGACAGCGGCGTTGTTTACATGCCAAAAGATTGTTTGGAAGGGAACGCATGCCGCGTCCACATAGCCTTCCACGGTTGCGGGCAGAACCAGACCTTTGTCGGGAATGCCTTCGCTCGCGACACAGGCTTCGCGCAGTGGGCGGACACCAACAACATCATCGTGCTATTCCCACAGACTGCGTCGACGCCCATCAACCCTCAAGGGTGCTGGGACTGGTGGGGCTATACGGGGCGCAGCTATCTCACGCGCGCTGCACCGCAGATTGTCGCGGTTCGCCGCATGTTGGAACAACTGGCGAGCGCACGCACATCATCTTGAAAGCGCAATTCCTACAATGCTGCGGCGTTTGGCACATGCCGCCACTCGCGTTAGAGCGCCACAAGGGTGCGACGATGCAAGTAATTTCTTGCACGCCCTGAGGTGGGCTAATCTCTCGATCAATAGAGTTCGGCCGAACAGCGCGGTCAAAAATCTGACGAATGTCAGAAACATGAGGGAACGTGCCGATGACGCGCCTTATCGCAGTTGACTGGGATCAATCGAGCCGTACATCGCCGGCAAATCCCAGCCTCGATAGGCTGACGAGCTTCGTAGCCATTGCCGTTCTCTTAGCGTCCTCGGTTGCAACCGTCTCAGAACAGAGCACGGTCGACGGGGAGACGGGCGAAGCACAGCGCACGGCCGCTGAAAAGCTCGCAAGCGTACTTCCGGCGAAAGAGACCATGGTCGGCGCATACATGGGTGCGCCCCACACATACCCTAGCGCGGTCAGATTCGAAAAGGAGGGGGCTTACGACTTCACGATAGATCCCGTGCATTGGAAGGCGCAACCCTTCAAGAGCCCCGTCTACTACGGCGCGCGTGTTGTACGCTGGTTCACAGGCGGCCGCACCGGGATGATGGTCGACTTCATCCACTCAAAGGCGATAGCTGATCTAAAAAAAGAGGCGGCGTTCTCCGGAACGTTGGACGGCAAGCCGCTTCCCCCGCGTGCGAAGATCTCCGAGATTGTAAAGAAGCTTGAGTTCTCGCACGGTCACAACCTGCTGACGCTCAATGGGCTGTTGCGCCTGCCTAACATCGGCGCCCGCCTCAGCCCCTACGTTGGTGCCGGCGCAGGCGTGCTGCTGCCGCACACAGAAGTGAAACTGACGAACGGCGATTCACGAACATACGAGTACAACTACGCCGGCCCTGCGGGCCAGGCGCTCATCGGGCTCGAGTTTCGCCTGTCACGCATGTCCGTTTTCCTCGAGTACAAATTCACCTACGCGCAGTACGAGGCGCCACTTTCGCAAATGAATGGTAGCTGGCTGTTCCTTGACATCTGGCGGCAGTTCCAGCGCTGGATGAATGGTGAAGAACCGCCGGGTGGCCACGTCTCCACGCGGCTTTCCAGTCATCAGCTGGTCGGTGGATTGGCCGTGCGGTTCGCCGCGCCGTGAGGCTCGCGCGTCAGAAGCGGCGCAGAAGCCGGTCGAAGTAGTCGAGCTCTAACCGCGGACGCAGAGGTTCAGCCGACCGGCGGCGCAGCTCCTCGAGGATTTCCCGTGCGCGCTGCATATCGATCTCATCTGGAACTTTGACCGAGTTACCCGCATGCGGGCCCTGATTCCGCTGCGGACGGCCCAGCGGATCGCGCGGTTCGTTGCCCTCCTGTCCGTATTGCGACCGGCCGCCTTTCTTCATGCCTTCGACCATTTCTTGGGCGCCCTGACGCATTTGCTGAAGCGCGCGCCCCTGCTCGCCGAGTGCCTCACCGGTGTCGCCCTCTTGCAGTGAGCGCTCGGCATTCTCCATCGCTCGCTGCGCGTCTTCAAACTCTGATGAGCCGGCGCCGAGCTTGTCCAATTCCCGGCGCAAGCGTTCGAGCTGCTGCTTGAGCTGACGCTGCTGCTTGCTGAGCCCTCTGCCCGCCTGCTGACCTTGACGTTGGCCTCTTCCGCCCTGCCCGAACTGCCCCTGTCCTTGCTGTTGACCACGCCGAGCATTGGGATCAGGCGTACCCTCGCCAGCCCTCGCTCCGCGTTGACCCTGACGGCGATGCTGGCGGAAGGTCTCGTCCATCAAACGTTGTTGCTGGCCGACGATATCGCCAAGCTCATCGAGCTTCTTCATCATCATCTGGCCGCGCTCAGCCTGTCTCTTGGACATCTGACCGGATTGGAGACGCTCTAAGAGATCGCGCATCTCGGCCAGCATGCGCTGCGCTTTCTCGCGTGAGCCGTTGAGCGTCATGTTTTCCAGGTCCTTCATCATGCGCTGAAGGTCGTCCTGGCTCATCTGCTGGTTTTCCGAATCAAGCCCCTCCGGTGGCGCCATCTCGTTCTTCGCGGCATCCTTTGCCAGTTGATCGACATAGTTATTCAGTGCTTCGCGCAGCTGCTGCATCAGAGCTTGCAGCTCGGCGTCGGGGGCGCCCTTCTCGAGCGCATCGGCAAGCCTGTCTTGAGCTTCGCGCAATGCCTTTTCCGCATCCGACAAATCGCCGTTCTCAATGCGTAATGCCAGATCCCACAGTCCGTCCGTGACGCCTTTCATCCCCTCGCGCGTCTCGTCACGCCTCAGACTGTAGTAGACCGTACGCAGTCCAAGATAGATCGTGGCGCTGTCGATGAAGCCGTCCGGCTCGAGCGTCAGCGCTTCGAGCGCGCGCTGAACCTGGTCGCGATAGCGCGAATCTTCCAGAAGCTTGCGCCGTTGCTCCACGAGAGAGCGCGCAAGCGGTTTTTGGAAGTGGCGCTCTGGCAAAATCATCTTAACCGGATCGCTGCGTCCAACATTGCCTGCAACATCCGTCGCCTCAAGTGTCAGCACGACTTCACGCCCCGCCCACGGATGCGGGCCGAAGTCGATATAGGTTTGGGCCTCGTTGGAGCCCTTGGGCGGCAATCGCAGCTTCAGCTCCGGCGGCCGCTCAAGCGGCAAGCGCGGCCCCTTCAACGACTCCTGTCGCGCCCACGCCTTGCCAGAATCGACCGGCTGTTCGCTCTTCGCCACCTTCTTGAGTTTCACCTCGGCGGAGGTGACGCCGTAATCGTCTTCGATGGTATAGTTGAGCCTCAAAGCGCCGCGGCGAGTGCGTGCCGGATCCTTGGCATGAGCAATCTGCGGTGCATTGTCGGGGATGACGTCGAAGGTCCAGCGCGCAAGCTCGGTGCCGGAGACCAGAACGCGGACGCGTGCGGGCTTCGTCAGATCGAAGCGCAGTTCCGATACTTCACCTGCTGAGCTAGTGGACGCGCCTGCTTCCGGGCGCTGCGCCTCGACAAACACGGCATCTTCGGCACCTTCGGCCAAGATTTCGAGACGAAGGTTGATCAAGCCAGCGCCGGTGGCGCGCACGATGAGCACGCTCTTCTCAGGCACTTGGATAAGTGCGGTCGCATCGGATGGCTTGCCCTTTGCGCGCAACGACCCATCCGCAAGCATCACCGGCGGCCTGTCGGTATAGGGCGGCGGTGTCACCCAGGCATCGAGGCGCGCCGTCGCAATCGCGACCGAAGTATCGAAACGGAACGCAGAGCGAATGCGGTCGGCTGCGCTATCTCCGACGAGGCCCGTCAAGGCAACGACGCTAAGCATCACAAGCGCTCGCAGGGCAATCGGATCGGCGCGATCGGCGCGCGGATGCGGCTTACCCACGCGAAGTCGCGACAACACATTTGCAAGACGCACGCGATGCGCGCGCCAGATTTCCCTGGTGCGCGGATCGTCCGCATTAGCGGTGATCGTGTCCTCATAGGACGACGCAGGACGGTGAGGAATGCCCGAAACGTGCTCGATGCGTCGCACGGCTTCGTCGTGCGTTGGGAAGCGAACACGCACGGCAAACAGCAGGGCAGCAAGACCGGCCGCACCAAACGCTGCAAGCAGAGCAATATGCGCGATGTTGCCCAGCATGGCCCAAACGCCGAAGAACGACACCAGCAAGAACAGGCCAGCGAGCCCAATGATCAGCCATAGGCGCGGCCATAGGCGCTCAAAGAGCAGCGCCCATTTGCTGGCGCGCACCTTTCGCTTGAACACCTTGCTACTTGGCGAACGTGAAGCTTGTGGTTCAGGCATATGGAACGATACCGGCTCCGCTGCTGAGGATGCCATTAAAAATAAGTCAGACGTTCACGTTAAGTTGCTGTGGCAAAGGGGCGAGATCAAGGGGCCAAACCTACTTATCCGCCAGCCAATCAGGCACCCGGTCCATGCCGATTAGGTCGTCATAGGTCTGGCGCGGGCGTACGACGCAATAGCGGTCACCGTTTACGAGCACCTCCGGCACCAGCCGGCGGCTATTGTAGGTCGACGACATGACAGCGCCGTAGGCGCCCGCTGTCATCACCGCAATAAGGTCGCCCGGCTCAAGAGGCGGCAACTCGCGGTTGATCGCCAGATAATCACCGGTTTCGCAAATGGGCCCCACGACGTCCTGCTTCGCCACCGGCATGGCGCCCTTCGACTCCGATACCGGCCAGATCTCGTGCCAAGCTTCATAGAGTGTCGGACGCAACAGATCGTTCATTGCCGCATCGACAACCGTAAACTTCTTGTTGGCGCCTGCCTTACTAAAAATGACTTCAGAAACCAGGACGCCGGCGTTGGCAGCGATCATGCGCCCTGGTTCCAGCACGATCTTCAGGCCCAAGTCGCCGAGCGTCTCGTTGACGACGGCAGCATAGTCGGAGGGCGCAGGTGCGACAGGTCCTTGCGATACATAGGGAACGCCTAGACCACCGCCGATGTCGAGATGCTCCAGAGCGTGGCCATCCCTGATCAGCGCTTGCGCCAACTCGCGCATAAGACGGAAGGCATTGCGGAAGGGCTCCAGATCGGTGATCTGGCTACCGATGTGCATATGGATACCGTTCGCGGCAATGCCAGGTAACGCGCGCGCTTGGGCATAAAGCCGGGGCGCGTGCGCGAAGGGAATGCCAAATTTGTTTTCCGCCTTGCCGGTCGCGATTTTCGCATGCGTCTTGGCGTCGACATCTGGATTGATGCGCAGCGCAACACGCGCTGTCTGACCCGCGCCCGCTGCAACGTCGCTTAAGGCCTGCAACTCAGGCCCGCTTTCAACATTGAATCCTAAGACGCCCTGGTTCAGAGCGAAGGCCATCTCCTCACGGGACTTTCCAACGCCAGCAAAAATAATCTTGGAGGCCGGCACGCCGACGGCAAGCGCACGGCGCAGCTCGCCTTCGGAGACGACATCCATTCCGGCCCCGAGGCGCGCCATCGTGCGCAGCACCGCCTGATTGGAGTTTGCCTTGACCGCGTAGCAGATCAGCGCATCAAAGCTATCGAACGCCTCAGCTAGAACGCGGTAGTGCCGCTCCAGCGTTGCGGTGGAATAGCAATAGAACGGCGTGCCGACCTCGGCCGCCAGCCGCACCATGCTCAGATCCTCGGCGTGCAGGACGCCATCCTTGTAGTGAAAGTGATGCATGGGTGCGCTTCTAGAGCAAGATCGTTCTTGATGGAATCACTCACCAAGCCCAGGAGGTCTCCAACAGATAAGTGAATTTTGCTCTAAATCAAAAGTGTAGAGACTGATTCACGTTTCACTTGGACGCACCAAGCGTTTCCAAGTGAAACGATGAGGCTCTAGCGCGAGATTCGCGTTAGCGCAGCAGTGGATCGAGAATGAAGCCTTCGTGCTTCTTGGGCGGTGCTTCAGAATTGGACCCTGGATCTTGGGCCTCGGCCGACCGTGCGGTACCTGTCGCCTTGGCCTGCTCGGGCGGATCAAGCGCACCGCGGACGCCGCAGGCGGAAAGACTCAAGCCCAGGGCGGCCATGACCAGCCCCATGCAAATACCCCTTAGTATCGACCCCAACAGCATATCCCTCGACCGACCGCTTTCCCTTGATGGCCAAGCAAATGATGGCCAAGTAAAGCCGCCCCGCGCCGGGTCCCTGCCCAAATGAGCTAGGTTGCGGCACCAAGCGATTAGGCCTTCGTTTTAGCCCCTGACGAGGGCTCTTTCCAACCGCTTCAGCCAGGAGCGGGCCATTTTGCGCACGTTCTGTGGCGCAGTTCCACCATAGCTCTTACGGCTCGAAACCGACTTTTCTGGGCTCAAAACCGAGAAAACATCGTTCGTTATCCGCCGCTCGACCGCCTGCATGGCCTTCAGAGACAGCTTTTCCAGTGGCAAACTTTGTGATTCCGCCTCAGCGACGATGCGGCCCGTCACGTGGTGGGCCTCGCGAAATGGCAGTTTCAGCACACGGACCAGCCAGTCGGCCAGGTCGGTGGCGGTCGCGTAGCCCTGGTCCGCCGCAGCCCGCATGGCATCTGGAACCGGCTCCATGTCGTCGACCATGCCCGCCATCGCAGCGATCGCCAGCGCCAGGCTATCAAGCGCATCGAAGGCGACCTCCTTGTCCTCTTGCATGTCTTTTGAGTAGGCGAGAGGCAGGCCCTTCATCACTATCAACAGGCTCTGGAAAGCGCCGGCGACGCGCCCGACCTTGGCCCGTGTCAGCTCGGCGGCATCCGGGTTGCGCTTCTGCGGCATGATGGAGGACCCGGTCGTGAACTTGTCTGAGAGCCGGATGAAGCCAAACTGATGTGTGGCCCACAACACGATTTCCTCGGCCAAGCGCGAAAGGTGCATGGCCGTGATGGCGGCTGCGGCTAACGTTTCGAGCACGAAGTCGCGATCGGAGACGGCGTCGAGCGAGTTGGCCGACGGCTTGTCGAAATCCAGCGCATCAGCCGTCATTTGACGATCGATGGGAAATGACGTGCCCGCGAGTGCGGCCGCGCCCAGCGGGCACTCATTAAGCCGGCGGCGTGCGTCGGCGAACCGCCCGCGATCACGTCCCAGCATCTCGACATAGGCCAGCATATGATGCCCGAAGGTGACTGGCTGGGCGGGCTGCAAATGCGTGAAGCCCGGCATAACGGTTGCGGCGTGCGCCTCCGCTTTGCGCGTAAGCACGAGCTGCAAACCGGCAAGCGCCGTGTCGAGCGCGTCGATGGTTTCGCGCACATAGAGCCGGAAATCAGTGGCCACTTGGTCATTGCGCGAGCGCGCGGTGTGCAGCCGGCCGGCCGGTGTGCCGATCAAATCTTTAACGCGGGCCTCGACGTTCATATGCACGTCCTCCAGCGCGCGCGTATAGGCCATTTGCCCGCTTTCGATCTCTGCCAGGACCTGCTCCAGCCCTTTCAGGATCTCACGCGCATCCGCCTTGGTGATGATGCCTTGAGCTGCAAGCATGGACGCGTGCGCCTTTGAAGCGCGTATATCTTGGGGGGCCAGCCGCTTGTCGAAACCAATGGAGGTGTTTATCTCCTCCATGATCTCTGCGGGCAAAGCCTTGAAACGGCCACCCCACATGCGGTTTGCGGACTTATCGGTCACGGGTTCGTACTCCGTCAGCACACTAGTTTCGGCGAAGGAAGGTACATGACCAACGGCCCATCACAGGCAAAGAACTCGTTCGCCACATACCTATGGGTGGCCGCACTATCGGCGGTTGCGGCCTTCGCGGCGGTATACGTCACCATGGGCCGCCCTGACAATGAAAGACCGGTGGCCGAGAGTGGTGAAAAGGTTAAGTCCGCTAAACCTCGCGGCACAAACCCGCTCTCAACCGGGGCAATGACGACCTTTGTCTTCAAGAAGACGCCCCAGCCGCTGGCCGACGTGTCCTTTCTTAACGCCGACGGCGAACAGGTGAACCTGAAGGATTGGCGCGGCAAGGTCGTTCTGCTGAACCTTTGGACAACGTGGTGTGCGTCGTGCCGCAAGGAGATGCCCGCACTCGACCGCCTGCAGGGAGAGCTCGGCTCGGACCGATTTCAGGTAATAGCACTCGAAGTGGACAGAGCGGGCATTGAGGGCGCGAAGC
>JAUWCP010000105.1 GCA_030609245.1 Hyphomicrobium sp. | reverse complement strand
GGGCCATCATCTACATGGCCCAAATTGCCGGAGGGGCCATCGGCCTGGGCTTCAACACCGCTATCGTTGTTTCGGCGACCGACTTGACCAACGGCATAGGGACCACGTTCCTAGTGGATTCCGCTCTCGCCGTCTGCGCGTTGGCCGTGTCGCTCTTTTTCATCGGAGGCAGGATCGACCGGGCGACGTTGCACTCTCTTGTGCACCGCCATCGCGCCCACGGCTAAGTAGGGCCAGTGGCAGCTTTAGCCCAACGGTTCTGCCCTTTGGGGCGCTATAGCGCCTTTTTTCGCTTGAGCCGTCAAAGGTATATCCTGCGCCCAGCAATGATCCAAAGTGGGCGCCGATTACGATGAACGTCCTCTGGCGCGGCGACATCCTGCAAAAGCTACGGCTCGTCTCCGGGCTCATTCTGTTTGCGTTCGCCGCAACCCACTTCCTAAACCACGCGCTGGGCCTTGCCAGCATTGAGCTGATGCAAAACGTCCAGCAGTGGCGCTGGACGGTAACACGCTCGTGGCCCGGAACGATCATCCTCCTGGCCGCCCTCATCACCCACGTAGGGCTCGCACTCTACAAGCTTGGCGGCCGCAAAAATCTCCGGCTTCCGCGTTGGGAGTTCATTCAGGTCGTGCTCGGGCTGACGATCCCGTTCTTCCTGTTTCCCCACATCATCAACACGCGCATTGCGCACGTATATTTCGGTGTGAATGACATCTACGTCTACGAGCTTGCGCGGTTATGGCCGGCGAGCGCAATCACACAGAGCTTTTTGTTGCTCCTCGTTTGGGTTCACGGATGCATAGGTATCCACTTTTGGCTGCGCCTTTATGGGCCTTACCGGCGGCTCATGCCGGTGCTCTTGGCAATTGCCATTGTCATCCCTCTAGCTGCTCTGGGCGGCTTCATGGTTGCAGGTAGCAGCGTCGCCTCGGCAATCAAGGTCCCGGCGCTGCTGAACAACCTCAAGGAACAAACAAACTGGCCGGGCCATGAGGACGGTCAGACTCTGGCGTGGCTTCGCACGCTGGTGCGCATTGAGTTTGCAGCCCTCTTGGCTGTCGTCGCGGCCTGTATCGCGTGGGCGTATTTTGCACGGCTTGCCGGACCCAAGGCTTCAATCAGCTACACCGGTGGTCCAATGATCAAGGTCCCGCAAGGGCCCACTCTGCTCGAAATCAGCCGCATGTATCGCGTTCCTCACGCCTCCATATGCGGCGGACGTGCACGCTGCTCGACATGCCGGGTGCGCATCGAGCGCGGATCAAACGACCTTCCGCCGCCGGAATTCCCAGAGGCAATTACTTTGGGAAGCATAGGTGCGCCACCGGGCGTCAGGCTGGCCTGTCAGATCCGCCCGAAAGGCCATCTCTTTGTTACGCGCCTGTTGAACGCGGCCACCACGGGGCCGGAGGCCGTCGAACTCGACGAAGCCGACTCAGGCGGCGTTGAAAAACGTCTTGTCGTCATGTTCGTCGATTTGTGCGGCTTCACACGTCTGTCGGAAAAGCGCCTGCCGTTCGACATCGTCTACATCTTGAATGAGTTCTTCGGCGTGGTCGGCACGACCATCGCCACTCATGGCGGCTGGATTGACAAATTCTTGGGTGATGGCCTGCTTGCCGTGTTTGGACAGCATGATGGACTTCAAACGGGCTGCCGCAAGGCTTTGCGGGCCGCGCGCGCCATCGACTACGCGCTCGATAGCATCAACGAAAAGCTGGAATCCGAGCTTGGCCAGCCGCTTGAAGTCAGTATTGGGATCTCTGGCGGCACGCTCCTGCTCGGCCGCATCGGCTACGGCGAGGCTGTCGACTTCACCGTGATCGGAACCCCAGTCAATATTGCAAGCCGCCTAGAGGGGCTTGCCAAGGAGAAAGGGTTTCAGATCATGCTGACGCGTGACGTCGCGCGCGAAGCCAGTTGGGAACCCTCAACTGAGTTCACAATGACGGTGGATGTCCGCGGCGTTGGGGAGCCTGTCGAGGTGATCGGCATTCCACGCGGCCGCGATTTGGCTTCCAACATCCTTGCGCTTTCCGACGAAGACAAGGCCACTCATAAGCCAAGGGGATGGATACAGGGTCTCTGGCGCGACGCTTGAGCGTTACACCGCGCCCATGTCTCTCCTCAACCGTCGCAGGGAACCTTGACCACCATATTGAGATAGGGAACCGAGATCCGGCAGGTTCGCTTTGAGCCCGAACGCGACTTGCCCTTGTCGCCGCTCATGTTCGCGACAATCTTGGCAAGCGGGCCCTCGCGATTGGCCTTCGTCTCAGGTTTTGCTGCTGTCTCTACGTTCTGTGGTTCCGTGACCTCAGACTTCACCTTTTGAATGGTGGTCTTCGTCTTCACTTTTGGCGCGATGTTCGCGGTTTTCGCCTCTGCCTTGTTGGTCGCGGGCTTCGCATTTTTGTTCGCTTTCTGCGAAGTCTTAACCGCTTTCTCGGACACGTTTGCGGTCACCGTTTTTTCACTGCCGGGTTTGGCGCACTTCGTGAGGCCGACCGGAGCGCGTTTCCATATCATCGTCTCGCTCAGGAACTTGGTTCCTGCGTAGCCCATAACGCGCAGCTTCTTCGAACCAATGGGCTTCAGCTCCACGTCGTACGTCGAGTCGGCCTCGGGGTCATAGATCCAGCCACGATCCCACGTGCCATTACGCATCTGTTTGGCGTCACCGATCACTTGCACGCCGCACGCTTCCGAATTCTCCGCGTCTTTGAGCCAGGCAATGTGCCCGCACAGCCGCGCGCCACACTGCGTGATCTCAACGCCGCCGCGGCCAGTGTGATCGATCCAAAGCCCAAGCGGCGCGGGACCGGCCAAGGCATTGCTGGCTGATATGAGTACGGCAGCGAACGCCGCAAGTGGTAAGGCAGTCTTAGTCGTCCACATGAGTTCGTCCCCTATGCTCTGTCAGGTCCAATAATCGGCAGATGGTGCGTCTCGCCACGCTAATGACGGTTCTGCACCTCTGGCGCTTTTCCAATGACTGAAACCAGCGTTCTGCGCTGTTCCCTAAGAAACAAGCCAGCGTGCTGCGTGGGGTGACGACTACCGGGATCGCGCCGGGCAAATCCATTTTTTGCGATTATCGCCGTCGCCACATCGATGCTCTTGCTTTGGCGCCCCCCTCGGGCCTACATCTCCCCCCTCATGACGAGGAAGGGCACCATGCGCGAGCAGATCAATGCCGACCTGAAGGTCGCGATGAAAGCGGGCGAGAAAAATCGCGTCGGCACGCTGCGCCTTATCAGCGCCGCCATCAAAAGTGCCGATATAGATGCGCGCCCGTCCGGTAAGGATAAGATTTCCGATGAGGACATCCTTGGCGTGCTCTCCAAGATGATCAAGCAACGCCGCGATTCCATCGAACAATTCACCTCAGGCGGTCGCCAAGACCTCGCTGACAAGGAGCTGGCCGAGGTGAAGATCATCGAACTCTATCTGCCCAAACAGATGGATGAGGCGGAGGTCAAAAAAGTCGTCGCAGATCTTGTCAAGGAAGTCGGCGCGGAAAGTCCAAAGGACATGGGTAGGATCATGGGCGCGCTCAAACAGCGCTATGCCGGCCAGATGGACTTCAGCAAAGCGAGCGCCACCGCCAAGGAGCTGCTCAAGTAACAACGCCTTCGCGATGAGAGATCTAAGCCGCGCGCTCTAGATCCTCGTGATCTGTCCATCCTTGAGCTGGAACAGCACGTCCTGCGGCTCGGCAAGGTGCCCGATCTCGCCTATCGGAAGTCGCCCATAAAGGCCACGCAGGACACGCTCCACGCCGCCGTGCGTCACAACGACCATGGACCCGTGCGCCTCGTGCAGCCAGTCGCGGGTGCGGCGCGCCACCATCTCATAGCTCTCGCCGCCTGGCACAACGTAGGTCCACATGTTTTGATGGCGCTTCTCCCATTCGCCGGGAAAGCGGTGCTTGATCTCGTCGATCGTGAGCCCTTCCCACTCGCCGAATGAAATTTCCGTTAGGCGTTCATCTGTCTCGATCTCGTAACCCGTCAAGGGCATCTGGTCGCGAATGATCTCGGCCGTATGCACGGCGCGTCCCAGCGGGCTGGAGACGATGCGCAAGGCCGTGCCGGGCTCGATCACTTCGCTCAGCACCCGCCCCTGACGATGGGCCTCGGACACTCCAATCTCCGTGAGTGGTGAATCCGTGCGGCCGTTGAACCGGTTCTGGCGGTTGTACTGGGTCTCGCCATGCCGGATCAGGTAAATCAGCAGCGAGGGATTGAGCGCAAATTCGGACATTGTGTCAGCTCGGTATGGGCTGCGGCGGGGCCATAACGCCCCATTTTAGGCGCGTTAGGTGCCAGGGTGACTATGCACACCCTCGTGGGCAATCTCTGGCTGACGGACATCAAGTGTCCAAATTACGGGCGTCTTTGTCGCCCCCGCACCTGTTCAAAGCTGGGATAAGGGCGCTCAAGTTGCGCCTCCTGACAAGCGAATCAGGGCAGAACACGGTTTGTTCCGATTCGATGCTGAGCGAGCCCATGCGCTTTCCGCCCCATTTCCTGGATGATATCCGCGCCCGGCTGTCTGTCAGCCAGGTCGTCGGCCGCAAGGTCGCCCTCAAGAAAAAGGGCCGCGAGTTCGCCGGTTTGTCTCCCTTCAAGGTGGAGAAGACCCCGTCCTTTTTCGTCAACGACCAAAAGGGCTTCTATCATTGCTTCGCTTCTGGCGAGCACGGCGACATCTTCACCTTTGTTATGAAAACCGACGGGCTCTCTTTCCCCGAAGCGGTGGAGCGCTTAGCGGAAGAGGCTGGGCTCGCGATGCCGCAAATGTCGGCGCGCGACGAAGCGCGCGAGAACGAGCACGACCGGCTCTATCGGCTGCTCGAAACGGCGGCCAAGTTCTTTGAGGCAAAGCTTGCCACGGGAGCTGGTGGCGAAGCGCGCCGCTACCTGGAAAAACGCGGCCTTCGCCGCGAGACGATCTCTGCATTCCGTATCGGCTATGCGCCCAACGACCGTTCCGCCCTGCGCCAGCATCTCACCGAAGCTGGGTTCAGTGCCTCCGACATGGTTGCATCGGGAATGCTGATTGCCGGTGACGATATTCCCGTCGCCTATGATCGCTTCCGCCACCGCGTCATCTTCCCCATCACCGATCTAAAGAACCGCGTCATCGCATTTGGAGGGCGCGCGCTCGATCCAGGCCAGCCGGCAAAATACCTCAACTCTCCCGACACACCGCTGTTCCACAAAGGCCGCCTTCTCTTCAACGCCTATAGCGCGCGCACACCGGCACACGAACGTGGCCGCATTGTCGCTGTCGAAGGCTACATGGACGTCATTGCACTTAGCGAAGCTGGTTTCGCGGAAGCAGTGGCCCCGCTGGGCACAGCGCTCACCGAGGATCAGTTGAAGCTTCTGTGGCGCATGACGCCAGAACCGATCCTGTGTTTCGACGGTGATGGCGCCGGGCGCAAGGCCGCGTTCCGGACCGTCGAAACCATCCTCCCCCTGTTGAAGCCTGGCTTCAGCGTGCGCTTCGTGTTCCTGCCCGATGGTCTCGACCCCGACGATCTCATTCGCCAGAAGGGCGCCGATGCGTTTGCCTCAGAGCTAGAAAAAACACACGCATTGTTCGACGTGTTGTGGGAACGCGAAGAGCAGGGGCATGCGCTATCCACGCCCGAACAGCGTGCCGCCTTCGAAACCAGGCTGCGCGCCATGGTGGCCGTTATCGGCGATACGACCGTACGCATCCACTATGAACGCGAGCTGCGCGATACGTTGTGGACACTCAATCGCACCATCGCGCGTGAGATCGCGCGCGGCGAGGGCTCGCGCCGCAAGAACACCGGCGGCGGCACACGGCGTAACAATGTCACGCCTGATTGGCGCCTGCGCGAGCGCGCCCGCCTCGGCGCCGGCCAGCAGACGCCGCTCCAAAAGCACCTCGCCGCCAGCCCCGAGCTCGCCCAACGCTCCGAATTATCCCCAGCGCGCGAGGCCCTCCTCGTTAAGACTGTCCTCAACCACCCATGGTTGATTGAGGACCATGCTGAGCAAATTGCCGGCCTAACATTAGCCTCCAGTGTGGTTAGCCGCCTGCGAGACGGCATTCTGACGCTCCACGCCCTTGATAATTCCCTTGACAGCGAAGCCTTACGCACCCAATTGAGCAGATTGGGCCTCGACAAGGTTGTAGATCTCGTCGAACGCTCGATTACGCATAGAAGCGATCGTTTCGCAGAGCCCAATGCCCCGCAGGCTGAGGTGGAAGATGGCTGGCGCCACACCCTCGCGCTGCATGAGTGGCACGGCTTGCAGAAGTCGCTCGAAGCTGCCGTCCAGGCTTGGCACAGGGACGGCTCCGAGGACGCGCTGGCGCGCATCTGCGAGATCAAGGGGCAGCTCGCCCAGGCAAGCGAGCCACCCGGTCATTCAAGCGCAGTGGAGCCACGCGATTGACATTGGGTGCTGATTTTAATGCGCCCGAGTGTAAAAACCCGCGTGAGCCCGCGCGGAAATGTTAGGTGGGGGTCGAGCGGATTGGGACGTTTCACGACGGAATTCGAGGGTCTGTGTGCACAGCGCAGCGCGGACGCCGGGCTCTTTGCGACAACTCGCCGCGCCACCCCCTGACAACAGCTTAATCGGCACGAGACATGAAAACCATGGCCGTCAAATCCAAAACTGCACAGTCAGGATCGAAGAAGCAAGCAGCCAAGGCCGATGATCAAGGCGGTGCTGCTACCGAGACGCAAGAGCGCGACAGCCCTCTCCTCGATCTATCCGACCAGGCAGTCAAACGCTTCCTCAAGACTGCGAAAGCCCGCGGCTACGTCACCTATGACGAGCTGAACTCCGTGCTGCCCTCTGAAGAGGTGTCGTCAGAGCAGATCGAGGACACCATGACAATGCTCTCCGACATGGGCATCAACGTCGTGGAGAATGAAGAAGGCGACGACGGTCAGGATTCTGAGGAGCAAACTGAAGAGGAAAGTGGTCGCGCGCTCACAACCCAGGCGACGCCCGCCACCACCACCACCCCGCGGTCTGAGCCGACCGAGCGGACCGACGATCCCGTGCGCATGTATCTGCGCGAGATGGGCTCCGTTGAGCTGCTCTCGCGCGAGGGCGAGATCGCCATTGCAAAACGCATTGAGGCGGGCCGCGAAGCCATGATCGCGAGCTTGTGCGAAAGCCCCCTTACCTTCCAGGCCATTATCATTTGGCGCGACGAACTCAACGACGCCAAGATCCTGCTGCGTGACATTATCGATCTTGAGGCCACCTACGAGGGCCCCGAGGCCAAGATCCCGCCCCCGGTTATTCCTCCCCTCCACGTCTCTGCGGAGGTCGCCAGGCGGACTGAGGCTGCCGCCAATGGTGCAGCCCAGGGTGAAGGCCAGGGTCAGGGTCAGGCTCAGGGTAGTGAAGGCGAACAACGAACCGAAGGCGAGTTGGACGACGACGACGACGACGAATATGAGAACGCGATTTCGCTTGCTGCCATGGAGGCCGAACTCAAACCCAAGGTACTGGAGACCTTCGACCGCATCGCCGGCACCTACAAAAGGCTGCGCCGCCAGCAGGACAAGAAGCTTGAGCAGCAAGTGGCCGGTGAAACAGGCTCACGACAGCAGCAGAAGACCTACGACAAGCACCGCGACGAGATCGTCGCTGACGTCAAAAGCCTGTCGCTGAACAACAACCGCATCGAAAGCCTTGTTGATCAGCTCTATGGCATCAACAGGAAACTTGTCGGGCTGGAAGGCCAGCTCATGCGCCTCGCCGACAGCTACGGCGTTCCGCGCCAAGCCTTTATCGACGAGTATTTCGGTAACGAGCTCGACCAGACCTGGCTGGAGCGCGTGTC
>JAUWCP010000290.1 GCA_030609245.1 Hyphomicrobium sp. | reverse complement strand
AAACACTGACTCAATCAGTCTCGGGGCAATCCGACGACTGATTATTGGCCTTCAAAGACGCCGCGACGATCAGGCGCTTTGCACGCCTCTTGCATCAGTTGGTACTTACGAGCAATCCGCGTGGCGCTCTGTCGCACTAGAATGCATATCTCGGTTCTGCCCAATTCGCGTGGTCCACCTCGATCCGGATCAATCGACAATACTATGAAGCCGGTACTCTGAGAGAACCTTCATGAGAGTTTTTAGTGCTGTTTTTGTGTTTGCTACGCTGTGTGCGGGTCCCATTGGCGCCGCCGACGTACTAAAGCTTCCTCCCGAGGTCACGCCTGAGCTTCGCGCAGCCTGTGAAAGCGACGTTCGCCGGCTTTGTGTTAGCAAGAACTCCACGATCGCCAACGTCAAACGGTGCGTGGCGAAGAAGTTCTTCAAATTGGGACGGCGCTGCCAAATGGAACTAGCAGCGGTCGGCATTACCGGATTGTGATGTACCCCTGCTCGAGCGTTTGATCACGCCGCTTTTGCCGAGGCGGAGCGCGCCGTCTCAGCGAAATATGCCATGGCGGCATCGACACCACCCTGCTTGTGGGGAACACCGGCAAGCCTTAGCCCCATCTCGACCCCAGAGAGCGCACCGAGAATTGTGAGATCATTGGTATCGCCGAGGTGGCCGATACGGAACGCCTTGCCAGCCAACTTGTTGAGGCCCGTTCCCAGCGACATATTGAACGTGTCGAGCACGACCTGCCGGAACGCGTCAGCGTTATGGCCGTCGGGCAATTTGACCGCGGTCACCGCCGTTGAATGATATTTCGGGTCACGGCACCACAATTCCAGACCCCAAGCTTGAGCGGCACGCCGCACGGCTTCGGCCATACGTGCGTGCCGTTCGAATACGTTGTCGAGCCCTTCTTCGAGCAGCATGTCGATCGCTTCAGAGAGGCCGAAGAGATGCGCCGTGGGCGGTGTGTAAGGGAACACGCCGTCGCGGTTGAGCGCGAGCATGTCGTCCCATGCCCAATAAGAACGCGGCAGCTTGGCTGTTTTCATGGCGGCAAGCGCCTTGTCACTGACTGCCGTGAAGGAGAGACCAGGCGGCAACATTAAGCCCTTCTGCGATCCGCAAATCGCCACGTCCACACCCCACTCGTCGTGTCGGTAATCCATGACCGCCAGCGAGGAGATGGTGTCGACCATGAGAAGTGCAGGATGGTCAGCTGCATCCATCGCCTTGCGAATCTCGTCGATCCAGGAGCGCGTGCCCGTCGATGTCTCATTGTGAACGATGCAAACGGCCTTGATCGCTTTTTCCCCGTCCTTCTTGAGATGCGCCTCGACCGCATCGGCGTCAGCGCCGGCGCGCCAATCGGTAGGGATGACTTCGGGCTTGAGCCCGAGATTCTCAACCATGTTTCTCCAGAGAAGAGCGAACTGCCCCGTCTCGACAATAAGCACGCGGTCACCCGGTGACAGCGTGTTGACGAGACCGGCCTCCCAAGCCCCCGTGCCTGAGGATGGGAACAAGATGACTGGATTCTTCGTCTTGAACAGCGTCTTCACGTTTGTAAGGACGCGCTTGCCAAGTTCCTGGAACTCGGGTCCGCGATGATCAATGATCTGCCGCGACATGGCATTGAGGATCCGCTCCGGGATCGGCGTGGGACCAGGGATCTGCAAATAGTGGCGGCCGGTGTGGTGGCTCTCGTTGGTCATCGGGCTTTCCTCGAGCAATCCATGATACGCGTTTTGCAAGCTTACCCGTTGGGTGCCTCTTCCCGGGCGCAACCGCGCGTCGAGGCAGCCCCGTGGGGGCATTCTTATGTCGGTAGGGTGCGCAGCTATAGGTAGGAAAGCAAAGGCCCGTCAAGCCTGTCCTAACGGATAAGATCGATCCTAAGGACTGCGCCTCCCAAAGAGGGCTAGAGTCATCGTCGTCCTGGCTCCGGCACGCATGTTGGAACGCGGGCACCGTCAGCAACCAAGGAAGCCACATGAGCAGCGACGATAAGACGGCCGTCAGTGCCGCACTCGATGGGTTCTATGAGGCCTTGAACGCAATGTTCAAGGGTGACCCCAACCCGCTCAAAAATGTCTATTCGCATGCCGACGATGTGACCTACCTGCCGGCTGAAGGCGGATTGCAGGTCGGTTGGGGCGCAGTCTTCGCAGACTGGAAGCTGCAAGCCGACAAGAGCCTGGGCGGCACAGCAGAAATCTCCGACGTTCACATCGTCGTCGGTCACGATCTCGCCATCGCCAACAACGTCACGCATGGACACGTGAAGGGCCCGGACGGCGCGGCCGTGAATATTTCCATCCGCGAGTCCTCTGCGTTCCGCAAGGAGAACGGCAGTTGGAAGATGATCGCACATCACGCTGATGACTTTAAGCTCTGGGAGGGCGTTGTCGGACGGTCAGCGTAGACTGCAGGTCATAGCGGCTTCGTGTGACACCGTTGCACTATTTCGCGGGCATCGCTTTGCATTCGAGGTCGGTGTACCCCTTTATCGTAATCTCAACGGTCCTCAGTTGGAGACCGACTGGAATGTCATCGTTGGCTGGCAAAAAGCCTTCTAGAGCCTGATCGTTTCACTTGGACGCACTTAAACCGTTCCAAGTGAAACGTGAATCAGTCTCTACACTTTTGATTTAGAGTAAGATTCACTTATCTGTTGGAGACCTCCCGGGCTTGGCGAGTGATTCCATCAAGAACGATCTTGCTCTAGGGAGAACAACTGCAAATGAGAAATGTGCACAGGCTTGCCGCAGCGATGTGTGCCGCCGCCGCGGCGATAATCTGTTGGGGCTCGGCCTCTGCAAACGAGTACAAGGCCGGCCCCATTAAGATCGATCATCCTTGGGCGCGCCCAACGATTGGCAGCTCCAAAAACTCCGCTGCCTACATGACGCTATCGAATAGCGGCGCTTCAGCTGACAAGCTGCTCACCGTGAAGTCCGATGCGGCCGAGCACGTCGCGCTGCACGAGAGCCGCATGGA
>JAUWCP010000051.1 GCA_030609245.1 Hyphomicrobium sp. | reverse complement strand
CACAACCGCGCCGACCTGCGGCCCCGACGACCGGCCCCAGCGGCTCCAATTCCACGCCACGTTGAACTCCGGGCCGCCACCGCGCTGCGTGCGCATCCACCAGCCGCACCACTTCCGCGGACGCGGTCCCGCGCCACTGCGCGATGCTGTCGCGCGATAGTTACGGCTCGTGCCACGGTATGATTTGCGCGCGATTCTCGTCCTGCGCGTCTTGCGCGTCCCGCGGTAGTTGCGATTGCTACGGTAGCTCTTGCGGCTCCGGTACTTTCTGTGTGCGCGGCTGCCGCGATGTGCGCGTTGCGCACTATCGGCGCCTGACGAGTACCAAGCCTCAGCCGGTGAGGGATAGTAGTGTGACGCGTCGGCGGCACCAGTTCCCACAAACACAACGACGACCGCCGCCAAGACGGCAAAGATAGTCACTCTCATTCGGAATTCCCTATATTGCTTCTAATGCGAGCGGGGACAGGCCCGATCATTGGGGCCAAAAAAGGGGCACACTGGACACCGCGTCATTTGGTCCAAGCCGCTCAGACAACGGATAAATCTTATGTTGCGCCTCGATCGTCGCAGTGCGCTTTGCTCACGCTGCAATCGTCACCGGCAGTGCCATAACGAGCCGGACCTCCCGCGCGGATTCGGCCGTTTCTTCAACTGCGACGGCTGCCTATAATCTCTATTCTGGGGGATTCAATCGCTTAGGGGGGACAGTTGAACGTTCTTGGTATCTCCACGAAAACTCATGATTCAGGCATCGCCTTACTCAGCAACGGTGTTCCCGCGTTCGTTTATGAGGAAGAGAGGTTCAACCGCGAAAAGCACACCTTGAAGTTTCCGAACGCGGCTTTGAATGCTGCCGTCAATGGCCAAGGCCTCGATCTTCGCGATGTCGATGTGATTACGGCGCCGTGGGACATGAAGCGTCTGCGGCGGTCGTTCTTTCGTTCGGTGATGAGCAAGCTGCCCGAGAGCCTCAATCTGCTTAGGCCGGGCGCGCGCAAGACCCAGGCAACACTCATTGTCAATCAATCGGGATGGATCCGGGTGGGCCTTTATGAGCGCTTCGGCTACGCAAACCTGCCCGAGATCGTGCAGGTCCCGCACCACGACGCGCATGCCGCTGTGTTCTTCGTCTCTCCCTTCGAGGAAGCAACGGTCCTCGTCATGGATGGCTACGGCGACGACACGGCGACGAGCGCGAACATCGGCGTTGCCAATCGCATTGACCGTCTCTGGCATGACGACTTCTTCGACAGCCTCGGTATGCTCTACACGTGCGTGACCGAGCATTTGGGCTTCGAGGTCTTCCAGGAAGGCATCGTCATGGCGCTTGCGGCTCTAGGTGGGCCAACCTATGCGTCAAAATTCAAGGAACTCATCCCTCTGAAGCCTGAAGGGCGCATCGCCATCAACCGCGATTACGTGAGCTACGACACGCACGGGCTCTTGAAGCCATTCAAGGAGAAGTTCTTCGAGGCCTTCGGTCCAGCGCGCCACCCCAGCGAGCCCTTGACAGACCACCACTACGATCTCGCCTACGCGCTTCAACACACCGTCGAAGAAGCGATCCTCCACATGGTACGAGAGCTTTCGCGCCGCCATCTCTCGCGCAATCTCGTCTTGGCCGGCGGCGTCGCTCTCAATTGCGTGGCGAACGCGCGCATATTGCGCGACTCCGACTACGAGGCCGTTTGGGTGCCGCCCATCGCGTCCGATAGCGGCGTCATACTCGGCAGCACGCTCTATCATTATCACCACACGCTCGGTAACGAGCGCCGACTGGTGATGACGCATCCTTTCTATGGCAAGGGCTATACAGACGCCGATATCACGCGCGCGCTCGACGCCGCCGGGCTCGCTTACAAGCGGATTGAGGGGCCGGAGCTGTTCAAGCAGACCGCCCGCGATTTGTCGGAGCAGAAGATCGTCGGCTGGTTTCAAGATCGCGCCGAAATAGGCCCGCGCGCACTCGGCAACCGCTCCATCCTTTCGGACGCACGGAGCCTGAAAATGAAGGATTTGATCAATGCGCGCGTCAAGCACCGTGAGGCGTTCCGGCCCTTCGCACCCGCGGTCCTTGTGGAGCACGTTTCCGAGTACTTCGATCTGGAGCAACCCGACCCCTTCATGACGATGGCGCCGAAAGTGCGCGCCGACAAGGTCGACCTCATTCCCGCTGCCGTGCACGTCGACGGCACGGGCCGCCTCCAGACCGTCGATCGCGAGAACAACCCGCGCTACTACGCCGTCATCGAAGAATACGCGAAGCTCACGGGCATCCCCGTCGTGCTCAACACCAGTTTCAACCGGCAGGAGCCGGTCGTGAACGGGCCCGAGGATGCCATCTCCTGCTACCTGCGCACCGACATGGACGTTCTCGTCCTCGGCAACTTCTACGTCACCGAGAAGAACCCCGGGGCCATACGCCGCGCGCGCGACGCTTTCGACGATCAGCCATAAGCGGCTCACCCCGCCACCGTCACCGGCAGCGCCGCAATAAGCCGCTTCAGCGTATCGCGCGTAGAGGTATCGAGCAGGCCATCGATGCGCGCGGGACGGAAATGCAATTGAAAGGCGCGAAGGACGATCTGAGTGTTCTCATCAAGTCGCCCATGCGTTTCCACGCCATACCCATATTGGAGCAGCAACGTCTGAGCTTCTGCAATATGCGCGCCTTCGTCCTCGACGCCGCAACCGGCTTCGATGGCATCTACCGGTACTGGCTCGGTCCAATGACCAACGCCAACATGTGCAAGCCACGCCCAATCAAACTTCTCGCCAGGATCAATTTTTCGCCCGGGCGATACATCGGAGTGTGCCAGCACACTTTCCGGCCTGATCGCATGCCGCGCGGCGACGTCCCGGCT
Source organism: Hyphomicrobium sp. (assembly GCA_030609245.1). Taxonomy (GTDB): domain Bacteria; phylum Pseudomonadota; class Alphaproteobacteria; order Rhizobiales; family Hyphomicrobiaceae; genus Hyphomicrobium_A. The sequence goes on along the minus strand of JAUWCP010000051.1, from coordinate 8,976 downwards.
CAGCGCTGCTACAGACAGCATCTGCTCGTTGGGAAAATCAGGATAGCCTTGAGCGTGCCCCGGGTTCTGGATCTCGATGCCAATCGAGACCGAATTGATATCCGTTTCACCCGCCCAGTGCGAAGCGCCGGCATGCCATGCGCGTGCCGCCTCGGGCACCATCTGCGTAATCAGTCCCGCCTCGTCGATGACGTAGTGGCACGACACATTGCTTTCTGGGTGCGCGAGCCAATCGATCGCCTTCGCCGCCGACTCCATCCCTGTGTAGTGAAACAAGATAAGGCGCGGCCGGCAACCGTCGCGGCGCACCCCAACGTTGGGAGAGGGATGCAGTGCTTCGACGAGGCGGCTATCGGGTTTCATCATCACGTACCGCGCTCCTCCAACACGCTCGGCTTCAGGCCACGCTCCTTCAAGATCATCTCATAGGCCACGTTGATAGCGGCGAGCCTGCGGTCGACCGCAGCGCGAAACTCGACAGGGATGCCGCTCGCCATCAAGCGATCGGGATGGTTTTCTCGGACCAGCACGCGGTGGCGCGTCTTGAGCTCGGCATCGGAAATGTCCGGGCGCACCCCCAAGATCTCATAAGGGCTCGCTGGATCATGCACGAAGCTTGCGCGGATCGCGGCGAATTCGGTTCGACTTATTGCGAACCGCTGCGCCACCGTTTCCAAGAACTCATCCTCTTGCGGGTGCAGAATGCCGTCGACCGTCGCGATATGGAACAGGCACTCGAGCAGCGACTGCAAGAGTTCTGGATCGTCCTTCAAGAGTTTGCCGATCTTTGTCGCATATGCCTCGTAGCCGGCGGCGTCTCGCTTGGCGAGATCGTAGAGACGGCGCACGTTCTTTTCCTCGCCAGCGGGAATCCTAAAGAGGCGCTCGAAGGCTTCCGCCTCAATCCGCGACGCGACGCCGTCCGCCTTTGCCATTTTGGCAGCGAGCGTCGTGACGGCAATCGTGAACGTCACCGTGCGATGCGCGGGCGCTGGCGCCCTTAGCCGATCATGGCGGAGGCGCGCCCACAACGACGCCAACGCGTCGCGTATCGCCCCGCCTTTCTCCAATTGCATCGCCTTCGATAAAGCCATCCACGACATGGCACACCCTTATCGGCATTCGTGAGCGACTTGAAGACCCTGCACCGGGCGCAATCGGTGTCTGGCGGAAATTCCCGATAAGAAGAGGAAGATGGGCAAGGGTTTCTGAGGGCCTCATGGGGCGCGCGATTCTCAATTCAGCTCTCTGGTTGACGCGTCCGGTCTTGGCCGATAGCTGACAGAGTATTGTTAATCCTGGAACCGGCGCATGGCGGGGCACAATAACGGCGGCAAGTGGCAATTCTGGATTGATCGCGGCGGCACCTTCACTGACGTCGTTGCGCGAACGCCTGAAGGGAAAATCCTTGCGCGCAAGCTCTTGAGCGAACACCCCGGCGCCTATCGCGACGCCGCACTCGAAGGCATTCGCCAGTTTCTTGGTGTGCCAACCGACGCCCCGATCCCTTCAGAGAACATCGCATCGGTGAAGATGGGAACAACCGTTGCCACCAATGCACTTTTGGAGCGCAAAGGTGACGCAACGCTACTCGTCATCACGCAAGGCCTCAAAGACCAGCTCGAAATCGGCACGCAGGCACGACCCGATATCTTCGCCAAGAAGATCGTGAAACCCGAGATGCTCTATACCCGCGTTGTAGAGGCGGCTGAGCGCGTGCGCGCAGACGGGACAGTTGAGACGCCACTCGACCTCACCGCCCTCGAAGCCCAACTGAAGGAAGCGCGCGCCGATGGCATCGACGCCGTAGCCATCGTCTTCATGCACGCTTATGCCTATCCGGCGCACGAGCGCCAAGCCGCAGCCCTCGCATGCGAGCTGGGCTTCGGCCAGGTGTCGGCGAGCCACGCCGTCTCCCCGCTCATCAAGATCGTCGCCCGCGGCGATACCAGCGTGGCGGATGCCTACCTGTCGCCGATCCTGCGCCGCTACGTCGAACGGGTTTCAAGCGCGCTCGACCACGAAGATACACGCGTGCTCTTCATGGCCTCCTCGGGCGGCCTCAAATCAGCAGAAATGTTCCGCGGACGCGACGCGATCCTTTCTGGTCCCGCCGGCGGCGTTGTCGGCATGGCGGAGACGGCCCAGCACGCCGGCTTCGATAAGATTATCGGCTTCGACATGGGCGGCACATCGACCGACGTCTCGCACTTTGCCGGCGAATATGAGCGAACGTTCGAAACGCAAGTCGCCGGCGTGCGCTTAACTGTGCCCATGCTGCGCATTCACACAGTGGCCGCGGGCGGAGGCTCGATCCTCACTTACGACGGCGCGCGCTTCCGCGTGGGCCCGCAGAGCGCGGGCGCCAGCCCAGGGCCGAAATGCTACCGTGCCGGCGGACCGCTCACCGTCACCGACGCAAACCTGATGGTGGGCAAACTTGACCCAGCCTTCTTTCCGAAAATCTTTGGCCCTGGCCGGGATGAGCCCCTCGACTCTGACGGTGTTCGCGCTGGCTTCGCCGATTTAGCGCAACAAGTCGGCAATGGGCGATCGCCCGAAGAGGTCGCCGACGGCTTTATCCGAATTGCCGTCGAGAACATGGCCAACGCCATTAAGAAGATCTCGGTCGAGCGCGGCTACGACGTCACCGAGTACGCTCTCAATTGCTTCGGCTCCGCAGGCGGTCAGCACGCCTGCCTCATCGCCGATACGCTCGGAATTGAAGCAGTCCTCATCCACCCGCTGTCGGGCCTACTCTCTGCGTATGGCATGGGGCTCGCACACATCCGCGCCAGTCGCGAGCGTTCCATCGAGGCACCGCTCAACGCAGATACGATGCGAAAGATCGAGAACCTCGCCTTCGACCTGGGAAGCGAAACGACAGAGGAGCTGCTCGACGAAGGCGTTGAGCACGACGACATCGCAATCCAGACATTCGTGCATCTGCGTTACGAGGGGACCGACACGGCCTTGCCCATTCCGTTTTCCGAGCCCGATATCATGGCGCGAGATTTCGAGATGCTGCACCGTCAGCGGTTCGGCTTTATCTCGCCCGAAAAGAGCATCTTCGCTGCGGCGATCGAGGTCGAAGCGGCCGGGGGCGGCGAGGTCGCCGAAGTTGCTCGGCCAGGCCCCGCTCTCAAGACCGCAAGAGAAACTGCATCCGCGCAAGTCTGTGACACAACCCGGTTTTACTCGTCCGGCGCCTGGCGCGGCGCACCCGTCTACCTACGCAAGCAGATCAAACCGGGCATGACGTTGATGGGGCCCGCGCTGCTGATCGAGCCAAACCAAACTGTGGTGATCGAAGACGGCTGGCAGCTCGAAGTCTCGCCGCGTAACGATCTTGTCCTTCGCCGCAGCCTACCGCGCCCACGCGAGCGACTTGGCACTGAGGCCGACCCCGTCCTGCTGGAAGTGTTCAACAATCTCTTCATGAGCATCGCCGAGCAGATGGGCGAGGCGCTACGCAACACGGCGCAGTCGGTCAACATCAAAGAGCGCCTCGACTTCTCTTGCGCGATTTTCGACACGGACGGGCATCTTGTCGCCAACGCACCGCATCTGCCCGTGCACTTGGGCTCTATGGACCGCTCGGTGGAGACGATCATTCGCTTGCGCCGAAGTGAAATGCGCCCGGGCGACGTCTACATGCTGAACGCGCCTTACAATGGCGGCACGCATCTGCCCGACATCACGGTCGTCACGCCGGTGTTCGATGAGCAAGGCACCGAAATCCTTTTCTATGTAGCAAGCCGCGGCCACCACGCGGACGTCGGTGGGATCACACCTGGCTCAATGACGCCGCGCGCTACGACGATCGAGGAAGAGGGCGTCTACATCGATAATGTGAAGCTCGTCGATCAGGGACGATTTCTTGAGGATGAAACGCGTGCGCTTCTTCAAGGTGCGAAATATCCTGCGCGACAGCCCGACAAAAACATCGCCGATCTCAAGGCGCAGGTCGCGGCCAGCGCCAAGGGAGAGGCTGAGCTTCACAAGATGGTCGCGCATTTCGGTCTCGATGTCGTCAAGGCATACATGCAGCACGTGCAGAACAACGCTGAAGCGAGCGTGCGCCGGCTATTGGCACGCTTGTCGGATGGTCATTTCCGCGTGGAGATGGATCAAGGCACTTGTGTCGAGGTGCGCATCAGCGTTGATCGCGAGGCGCGCACCGCAAGGGTCGATTTCACTGGGACAAGCCCGCAACAAGCCAACAACTTCAACGCGCCTGAGCCGGTGACGCGCGCAGCCGTCCTTTATACCTTCCGCGTCATGGTCGACGAGCCGATTCCCATGAACGCCGGATGCCTCAAGCCCATCGAGATCATCATTCCGGGCGGCTCGATGCTGAGCCCCACATACCCCGCCGCTGTCGTCGCCGGAAACGTCGAGACGAGCCAGATCGTGACCAACGCATTGTTCGCAGCCCTTGGCGCACTCGGTTCCACCCAAGGCACGATGAACAACCTCACGTTCGGCAACGAGCAGGTCCAATACTATGAAACGCTGTGCTCGGGCGCGCCCGCCGGTCCGGGCTTTAGTGGCGCCGCGGGCGTGCACGTACACATGACCAACACGCGCCTAACCGACCCGGAGATCCTAGAGCTGCGGTATCCCGTGCTGCTGGAGGAGTTCTCGATCCGCCGCGGGTCGGGCGGCGTTGGCAAGTGGAATAGCGGCGACGGTACGCGACGTGTCATCCGCTTTCTTGAGCGCATGGACTGCGCGATCCTGTCGAGCTCGCGCGAGGTGCCGCCTTTTGGACTCGACGGCGGCGAGCCGGGCGAGACCGGCAACAACCTCGTGCGCCGCAAGAATGGTAACCAAGAACAACTTAAGGGTTGCGATCAGACGGTTCTTGAGCCGGGTGAAGCGATCATCATCATCACGCCGACAGGCGGGGGCTTCGGCCACGCTTAACCAGACCCGCCGACCCTGAGCCCTGTGGTAAAGCGGCCCGGCGAGACACCTTTCCCCAATTTAGCGCCGCGAATCACTTGAGTGATCGCCGCATATCGCCAATCTTAGGAACGTCGCCCTCGGCGGGGCGCAGGAAAAAGAAAATGCGATTGCAGCGCGCGGCCCGTACCATCGCGGCATTGGTTCTCACTCTTATGCTTGGCCTGGCGACGGGTGCCGTCGCGGAGGAGACTGAGCCTGTCTCACCTGACGCCGACTTTACGGTGCGTGAGATCGCGTCGGCACTCTTCAAAGCCAAGCCCGGCGAGCGGCTCGACTACTCAAACCACGATCTCACCTACCTCGATCTCGCGGGCCTCAACTTCAAGGGCGCAACGCTTGCGCGCTCCGATCTCTATGGGACCGACTTCACCGGCGCCAACCTCAAGGGCACTGATCTGTCTCACACGCGGCTCGACCGCTCGGTACTGATCCGCGCCGACCTATCGGGTGCCGATCTCACCGGCGCGACAATCTTCCGCCCGACCATCTATTCCGATCTTACAGGCGACCTCGCCGATGCGCCGCGCTTTACCGGCGCGAACCTCACAGAGGTCCGTGTGATGGCCGATCTTTCCGGTGCTGATTTCCGCGGGGCCAACCTCACCAATGCCGACTTCACGCCGCTTGAATCGCGCCCCGGCCAGGGCACCATCACAACGCTGGCAAAAAACATTTTGAAGTCGTGCGACTTCTCAGCCGCCACAATGAGGGGCGCGATCTTGAATCGCGCGGACCTTTCTTTTTCGCGCTTTGTCGGTACGGATTTGACCGGTGCCGATCTGACAGATTCGGACCTATCAATGGTCGATTTCACTGGAGCAGATATGACAGGCGCAGATCTCACCGGTGCAGACCTTTACGGCGCCAAGCTCACCGGTGTGCGCGGTCTCGACACGGTCAAAGGACTGTCGTCCACCGTGAACCTCGACAAGGCGACGCGCTAAACATTTTCACCATGCAACGTTGCTCAAAGGGAAAAGAGCCAGGATCGCAATGAGTCCCGGCTCTTCATCTTCAGCGTGGCGTGTGGCTTAAGCAGGGGAGGTCTCGCTGGTTGGGCTCTCCGGTGGCCGTGACCGGCGCTCGGTCATGAACTGATCAAACTCTTGCTTGTCCTTGGCCTTGCGCAATCGATTTAGAAACTCACGGAATTCACGCTGCTCCTCTTCAAGACGTCGCAACGTCTCCCCGCGATATTCGTCGAACGCGTCGTTCCCGCTCGAAGCAAAGCTGCGTGCATCGCGACCCCAGCGCTCCATTTTGCAATCCCACTTGTCCGCCATGCGCTGCTGCCAGCGGTTGAATTCTCCGTTGCGTCCACATCCCATGCGTCCACTCCAAATCAGATAGGCCAAGATTGCGAGCCCGATGGGCCAGAAGAGAATGAAGCCTAGGACCATCACCGCGATCCATGCGGGGCGGCCATAGTCATCCAGCGTCGCCACAACCTGAGTCATCTCGCTTTCGTCCTCATGTGAATGTTTATTACATTTACATAGGTGCCATCTGAATGTGGCGGCGTCAAGGGGGCCCGGCCGAAAATTGAGCCAGCCGGGCTGCCAAGCTTTCAGATAGGAGTGCCAGCGCCTCGCTGCCAGGGGCGCGGGAGGCACGCGCCGATTAGCGACCCTCGTCGGGCGAAGCGCCCAGCCCCTCCAGATAGATAAGCACGGCAGCTTCCAATAGTTCTTCCGGACTCATGGGAATGGAACGTCGCGCAGCGTCGCCACGGCCAAAGAGCGCTGCAATGCCGTGGCTCAGCGACCAGATATGCAGGGCCATCATCAACGACGGCGGCCGGCGCTCTTTGGGAAGGGTGGCCGCAAGCGCCTCGCAAGCCTCGCGCAACACCGCGAATGCGCGATCACCCGCTTCGCCAACTTCCGGGTAGTCGGCCACAGGAAGCCCTGACTCAAACATCGCAGAAAAGAACGCAGGCTCTTTGCTGGCAAATTCGAGATAGGCGCGACCAACGCGCTCAAACGCTGCACGCGGGGTCGGCTTGCCGCCGTCCCAGGCGCGCGCCAAGGCGTCCGCGAATTCCTCAAACCCGCGCCGCGCAACGTCAGCCATTAGCGCATCGCGATCGCGGAAGTGACGATAAGGCGCGGCAGGACTTACACCGGCTGCACGCGCAGCATCGGCAAAGGTAAAGCCCGCCGCCCCCTTCTGAGAGATCAGTTCAAGCGCCGCTGTGATAAGCGCTTCGCGCAGGTTGCCGTGATGGTAGCCGCGCCGCGTGCCGGGGCCACCCTTATGCCATGCCATAAGCGGGTTCTAGCGCACTTCGCCCGCGAAGGGCATCACCATCGACTACACAGTTTCCAGAACGTGCACGCTGAAAAGGCGGTCTCGGTCCGTCCAAACCTGGACGGGACGCCACCCAGCGCGCGCGGCTAACGCCTGGAAACCTTCGATATCGTACTTGTGCGAATGTTCGGTATGGACGCGCTCGCCGGCGGCAAAATGGAAACGCCTGCCCAGCACCTCAACCGTCTGCTCGGCCTGGCTCACAAGATAAATCTCGATGCGGCCACGACCGCCGTCGTACTCTGCTAGATGATCGAACTGGCTTACGTCGAAGTCGGCGCCAAGCTCGCGATTGGCCCGCTTGAGAAGATTGAGATTGAATGCGGCCGTGACACCGGCTGCATCGTCGTAGGCGGCAATCAGCCGGCGCTCGTCCTTTTTCAGATCGGCACCGATAACGAGACGTCCGTCTGCACCGAGCATGCGTGCCATGTTCGCCAGCAGCTCGATCGCTGCGGCATTTTCTAAATTGCCGATGGTCGATCCGGGAAAGAATCCGAGCCGCGGCCGGCCGGCGACCTCCGGCAGCATCGGAATGGGTTGTGCGAAGTCGCCGCGCAACGGCAATACGCGCAGATCTGGAAAACGCTCCTCAATGCGTGCTCGAGCACCGCGAAGCGCGGCGTCTGAGATGTCGATCGGCACGTAGGCGTAGAGATCGCGCATCTCGGCGAGCAGCAGCTCCGTCTTGTGGCTTGAGCCGGAGCCAAACTCTATGAGCACCGCGCCGGGCGGTGTATCGAGCGCGATATCAGATGCGTATTCGCGAAGTATCTCGGTCTCGGTCCGTGTCGGGTAGTACTCCGGCAACTCTGTGATCTTTTCGAACAGTGTGCTACCGGCCGCATCATAAAGGAAGCGGCAGGGGATCGACTTTTCCGGCGCCGAAAGTCCGTCGAAAAGTGCGCTCGCGAAATCGGAATCGACTTCGATCGCACCAATACTCGTGTCTTCAACTAACGTCATGCCGCGTCCTCCGCCAGACGCAGGCCCGTAAATTGCCAACGCTGATGTGGGAAGAAGAAATTGCGGTAGGTGGCGCGGATATGACCTGGCGGCGTGGCGCACGATCCCCCGCGTAACACTTGCTGGCTCACCATGAACTTGCCGTTGTACTCGCCGATCGCACCCGGCGCCGGACGGTAGCCTGGGTAGGGCTGATAGGCAGAGCTGGTCCACTCCCAAACGTCACCAAAAAACTGCGCAAGCCGTCCTGCATCGGCAGACACCGCAGGGCGCGGGCGCAACGCGTTGGTCGAAAGATCGTTGCCCTTAAGCGAGTAGCTGGCGCTCGCCACCTCCCACTCGAACTCGGTCGGCAGCCGTTTACCTGCCCAGTGCGCGAACGCATTGGCCTCAAAGTAGCTCACATGCGAAACGGGCGCGCACGTATCGATCGGCCGAAGCCCCTCGAGCGTCATTTGATGCCAAACGCCATCGCGCCGTTCCCAATAACCGGGCGCTTCCCAAACGAGTTCTTTGACTGTCGCCCACCCGTCCGCAAGCCATAGAAGCGGATCGCGATAGCCGCCGTCGTCGACGAAAGCCAACCATTCGGCATTCGTCACGCACCGGCTTGATAAGCGAAACTTCTGCAGCAGCACGTCATGACGCGGACCCTCATTGTCATACGAGAAGCCGTTGCCGTCGTGGCCAACCTTATGCACACCGCCGTCGAATGTGATCCACGCCACC
>JAUWCP010000111.1 GCA_030609245.1 Hyphomicrobium sp. | reverse complement strand
CGATGCTCTGCGCCACGATGGCAATCATGGCCTATATGCCGTGATCGATCAGATGATCTACCGTCTCCCAGGGGATGGTGATCCGAAAGGCATCTCCATCTTCGGGCGAGTGGCGGGCAGCCCATCCGATAGGAATCAGATCGACTTCTTTTTCGACGCAGGTGTGGTCTTCAGCGGGTTCGTCCCAAGGCGCCCGAGCGATGTGCTCGGCGTTGCCTTCGCCTACTCGAAGATATCGAACGACGCCTCCGGCTTCGACAGGGACGCGGGGATGACGATCGTTCGCGATTATGAATCCGTTCTCGAAATTGCCTATACGGCCGAGATTGTTCCGGGATGGTACCTTCAGCCTGATTTCCAATACTTTTGGAATCCTGGTGGGCATGCGCCGGACCCCGACGACGACACCAAGGCCGTGCCGAATGCCGCTGTGTTAGGGCTGCGCACAACCATCAACTATTGAGCGAATAGGATTCTGGCCGCCGCGCTTGCGCTTGGGCGTGGAGGCGCTACCTCTTGCTGGCATGAGCGACCAGCGCCCCATTCTCATCGCAGGACCGACAGCGAGCGGCAAATCGGGCCTGGCGATCCGCCTGGCTGAGCACTACGGCGGTATCGTCATCAATGCCGACTCTATGCAGGTCTATCGCGACTTGCGCATCCTCACCGCGCGCCCGAGCGAGGAGGACGAAGCGCGCGCCCAGCACACGCTCTTCGGTTTTGTGCACGGCAGAGAGCCCTACTCGGTGGGCCGCTATGTGAGGGATGCAGCGCGCGTTCTCAAAAACGTGCGTGCAGATGGTGTGCGGCCCATCTTCGTCGGCGGAACAGGGCTTTACTTCAAGGCACTGCTAGAAGGGCTCTCTCCAATACCGCCAACGCCTGATGATGTGCGCGCGCACTGGCGCGGTGAGGCGGCTAAGTTGGGCGCTAAAGAACTGCATCGCATTCTTGACAGCCGCGATCCGGAGATGGCGGAGAATTTGGTGCCTAGCGATACGCAACGCATTGTGCGCGCGCTGGAGGTACTGGACGCAACCGGCATCTCCCTCCTGGATTGGCAACGTCACCCCGGCGAGCCGTTGCTCAAGGAGGCCGATACAGTTCGCTTGGTTGTGGCTCCTGAGCGCGAAGAGGTCCACCGGCGCATCGATGCACGCTTCGAGGCAATGATGGCGTGCGGGGCCCTGGAGGAAGTGGCCCAGCTTTCCGCGTCTGGTCTCGACCCTTCCTTGCCCATCATGAACGCGCTTGGCGTTCGGCCGCTGATGCAACACTTACGCGGTGAGATCGCGCACGAGGACGCCTTCGCTCAGGCTCGAGCTGAAACGCGGCAGTACGCCAAACGACAGCTAACCTGGGCTCGACGAAATATGATTGCGTGGAAATGGCTTTCAAAGAAAGAAATGGAAAGTTCAGTGGCGATAACGATATCATTTATTGATAGTTAGCATTGACCGGCCATTCTGGTGGCCGTAGGTTGCAAGCCAACGATCAGGCCGCCAGCGGCAATCGGGTGCGCCCTTTGGCATCCGGTTCGCAATCGCTTCGGCGGCATTCTTATGTGGGGCGGGTGATGGCACGCACGATGACGGGCGCCGAGATGGTGATCGCGGCGCTCTGCGACCAAGGTGTCGAGCACATCTTTGGCTATCCTGGCGGCGCGGTTTTGCCGATCTATGACGAGCTTTTCCAGCAGGAGAAGGTCAAGCACGTGCTCGTGCGCCAGGAGGGCGGGGCTGTGCACGCGGCCGAAGGCTATGCCCGCTCGACCGGCAAGGTTGGCGCGGTGCTCGTCACGTCTGGCCCGGGTGCCACGAATGCCGTCACCGGACTCACCGACGCGCTTATGGATTCAGTTCCCGTTGTTTGCATCTGCGGACAGGTGCCGACGCACCTGATCGGCAACGATGCGTTCCAGGAGTGCGACACGGTCGGCATTACGCGGCCGTGCACCAAGCACAACTGGCTGGTCAAGGACGTCAATGACCTTGCGCGTGTGCTCCATGAGGCGTTCTACATCGCGAAGGCCGGACGCCCCGGTCCGGTGGTTGTTGACGTCCCGAAGGACATTCAATTTGCGACCGGTAACTACGTCGGCCCGTCGAATATCGCGCACAAGACCTACAAGCCGCGCATGAAGCCAGAGCAGACGGCGGTGCGCGAGGCTGTCGATCTGTTGATCAATGCTAAGCAGCCGTTGTTCTATACGGGTGGCGGCGTAATCAACTCCGGCCCCAAAGCCAGTCAGCTGCTGCGGGAAATTGTTAGGCTCACCGGTTATCCCATCACCTCCACGCTGATGGGGCTTGGTGCCTTTCCCGCCTCCGACAAGCAATGGCTGGGCATGCTCGGAATGCACGGGACGTACGAGGCGAATTTTGCGATGCACGATTGTGACGTGATGGTCGCCGTCGGCGCGCGCTTTGATGATCGCATCACAGGGCGCATCGACGCTTTTTCACCCGGTTCGCAAAAGATTCACATCGATATCGATCCCTCATCGATCAACAAGAACGTGCGCGTTGACGTCCCCATCGTCGGCGATGTCGCCTACACGCTGGAGGACATGCTGCGCATTTGGAAATCGAAGACGCCGCAGCTTGACAAGGCCGCTCACAAGGCATGGTGGAAGCAGATTGACCAGTGGCGCGCAAAGAAATCGCTTGCCTACAAGAATTCGCGTGATGTGATCATGCCGCAGTACGCGGTTGAGCGGCTCTACGAACTGACTAAGGATCGTGATCCATACATCACGACCGAGGTTGGCCAGCACCAGATGTGGGCGGCACAGTACTTCCGTTTCGAGGAGCCCAACCGGTGGATGACGTCCGGTGGGCTCGGCACAATGGGCTATGGGCTGCCGGCGGCCATCGGCGCCCAGATGGCGCACCCCAAGTCGCTCGTCATCGATATTGCCGGCGATGCGTCCATCCTGATGAACATGCAGGAGGCATCCACCGCCGTGCAGTTCGAGCTGCCGGTCAAGGTGTTTATCGTGAACAACCAGTACATGGGTATGGTACGTCAGTGGCAGCAGCTGCTTCACGGAAATCGGCTCTCCCACAGCTACACCGAAAGCCTGCCAGACTTCGTCAAGCTGGCAGAGGCGTATGGTTGGACGGGCATGAAGTGCGAGAATCCCGCCGAGCTCGATGATGCGATCCGCGAGATGATCGACACGAAGGGTCCCGTCATTTTCGACTGCCGCGTGGCAACGCTTGCCAACTGTCTCCCTATGATCCCGTCCGGAAAGGCACACAATGAGATGCTGCTCGGTGACGACGTTACCGAGGAAGAGGTCGAGCATGCGATCAGCGAAGAGGGCAAAGTGCTGGTATGAGGCCGCGCCAGATCCTTGCAGCACTTATGTCCAGCATTCTCCTTGCTGGTGCCAGTCCGTCGCCGGCTCAGCCAAACCCGGAGTGGGATCAGATCGCCAACATTAAGGCTGCGGCGACGCGGCTTGCCGCCTTGCAGAGCAGACGTGGGGCCAGCCGCACATATGAATTCATCGATGCTTGCTATAGGACGCACATGCTCTCCGAAGAATACACCAAGGCGCTCGAGGCGTGCATTGCGCAGGACTATATGGAGACGCAGGTGCTTGCACTCGTCTACTCGCGTGTGCCGCCCGATGAGCTGAGGCGGCAAGGCGCACCGAGCCCGCAATTGCTGGCTGGTGCAATGGGTCAGCGCATCACCGCAGCGTTCGCTAACTATAAGATTCGGGTGTCCTACGTCGAAGTTTTCAAGAAGCTCGTCGACGAGCACGGGTTCCCGCTTTTTTTCAAGACGCTCTTTCCCGGTTCGAAGACGCCTCCCATGAACAATCTATCGCCGCCCGAGCCGGATCAGAAACAAGAGTAGTCGCGCCTATGGTCAATACATTCACTAAGAGCGATCCAAAGAGCCACTACGTCGGCCCCGGCGCCGTGCAGGAGGTTGTCTCGCGCACGCTGTCCGTGCTCGTCGACAACGAGCCGGGTGTGCTGGCGCGCGTCATCGGACTGTTTTCCGGACGCGGCTACAACATCGACTCGCTGACCGTGACGGAGACCGAGCATGAGAAGCACCTCTCGCGCATCACCATCATCACGCGTGGCACACCGAACGTTATCGAGCAGATAAAGCATCAGCTCGAAAGGCTGGTTCCCGTCCACCACGTGCACGACCTGACGCTGGAGGGCCGCTCGCTGGAGCGCGAGCTGGCACTCATCAAGATTTCGGGCAGAGGGGAAAACCGCATCGAAGCGCTGCGCTTGGCTGAGATTTTCCGCGCCAACGTTATTGACGCTTCGACCGAGCACTTTGTTTTCGAGATCACGGGCCGCACCTCAAAGATCGAGCAGTTCATCCAAATCATGACCGAACTGGGCCTCGTCGAGGTTGCGCGTACCGGTATTGCTGCAATCGGCCGCGGCCCATCGAGCCTCTGAAGGAGCGAATGCATTGAATTCTCCGGCGAGCCGGTAGTAGGTTCGCCCATCTTTCCACCCGGTGCCGGGTCCCGGCACCGCCGCTGCAAAAATCCACAACCTGTTTCAAGCCAAATCCAAGAGGGAGCCATGCGCGTTTATTACGATCGTGATGCCGACATCAATCTCATCAAGACCAAGAAGGTCGCGGTCGTCGGTTACGGCAGCCAAGGCCATGCGCATGCGCTCAACCTGCGCGACAGCGGTGTGAAAGAGGTCGCCGTAGCCCTTCGTAAGGGGTCGGCGAGCGCGCAGAAGGCGGAGAAAGAAGGCCTCAGGGTGATGGAGGTGACGGAAGCGGCCAAGTGGGCCGACGTCGTCATGATGCTGACTCCAGACGAGCTGCAGGCCGACATCTACACGGACCACCTTGTCGCCAACCTGAAGAAGGGCGCGGCCTTGATGTTCGCGCATGGCCTCAATGTGCACTTTAATCTGATCGAGCCGCGCGAAGACCTCGATGTCGGCATGGTGGCTCCAAAGGGTCCCGGTCATACCGTGCGTAGCGAATACCAAAAGGGTGGCGGCGTGCCGTGTCTTCTGGCTGTGCATCAGGACAAGAGCGGCAACGCGCACGATCTCTTCTTGTCGTATGCCTCCGCCGTTGGCGGGGGGCGTTCAGGTATTATTGAGACGACATTTCAGGAGGAATGCGAGACCGACCTCTTTGGTGAGCAAGTCGTCCTGTGCGGTGGCTTGGTGGAGCTGATTCGCGCCGGGTTCGAGACTCTTGTCGAGGCCGGCTACGCGCCGGAGATGGCCTACTTTGAGTGCCTGCATGAAGTGAAGCTTATTGTCGATCTCATCTATGAAGGTGGCATCGCTAATATGAACTACTCTGTGTCCAACACGGCAGAGTTCGGTGAATATGTTAGCGGCCCGCGCATCATCGACGCACGCACCAAGGCGGAGATGCGCAAGGTTTTGAAGGACATTCAGAGCGGCGCCTTTACATCCGAATGGATTCGCGAATGCAAGGCCGGGCAGCCGAAGTTCAAGGCGACACGGCGGATGAACGATGCTCACCCGATCGAGGAGGTGGGCCGGCGCCTTCGCGGGATGATGCCTTGGATCAAGGCCAAGGCGCTGGTGGATAAGGATCGCAACTGAGGCAGGGGCACAACAGCTAGGCGCCTTAAACTTGGGGCATGTTCGGTAGGTCAATCCCAGCCCTGCGAGGGAGCCCCACCATGTTGCGTATCGGTATTGGGGTAGCGCTTGCAGCGTTGCTTGCCGCAGCTCCGCTTCCACTTGACTTGTCTGCATCCTTCGCTGCACCGGCGAAGAAGCGTTACTAAACCTGCCGACACAAGAAATCGAACGGCAGGATCAAGACCCGGCGGTGCAGAACCGATCAGCCGTGCTGCTCGGCAGAGTGGATGAACTATTACACTTGTGGTTCAAAGCTGCTCGGCTGTCTGTGAGAAGCCGCCTCTCGTTATAAGCGTCGAGAGGATAAAGTCAGGACAGGCGAGGCTTGCAAGTACGCGCACCCAAATGGGGAGGCGTGGTTAGTGCGTACACGATATAATTTCGTTTATAGTGACCTTCTTAGTGTGGGTAACGGGAGGTCGTCATGATTCGAATGTTTTCGATTTTAGCGCTGGCATTGGCAATAGCATTCAGCGGCTCGGTTGTGTCCGGGTCGATGACGGGTGCTGAGGCCAAAAAGGCCCCGCGCGCGGGCATGTGCCGCAAGATGACGGTGACTGGCAAGGTCAAGACGTGGCGGTGTAAGAGGGGTCATTTCTGCTGTTCGGCACCGATCCTGGGCTACTTTGGCTGTGGCAAGAAGGGTGTCGGTTGCTTTGGTATGTTCTGAGCTGAAGGGCAGATGCGCGAGTCTTTTGTTGCGAAGCGTTCGCCAGAAGACCCGCGCGGTCGCTTTGGGGAGCTGACGTGTGGTTGCGACCGCGCGAGCCTTCCGTGCAGTGCTCGCCATTAGGCAACTTAAAGCCATAAGACGAGCGCACGCGAAAGAAACGGACGGCAGAGAAGCGGGGAGCCTCCGCCGTCCGCTCCGGCGACGCCGCGATGGTAGTTGCGTCGCCAGCTCCAAAGCCTATGTGCCAACGATTGCAGGTGCTGATGCAAACGCGGCAGGTGTGGGAATGATCTCCCTGGCAGCCCAGCGTGGCTCGACCCCCGAGCCGATGCTGTATCCGGACTGTCCTGTTTTCTCCCTCGACTTAAAGCGCGTCTTGAGGCGGGTAGGATGCGATAGCTCTCAGTGTATCCCGTGCGCTTGACTATGAATTTCACTCTGCGATCGTGGGCAGAACGTGGTTGGCCGACGGCGAAACTATGATTTCTATTTTTCTCGTGATGGGTATAGGTCGTGGGCGTAGATGTTATCGCAATGTGTGCGCGCACCGTCTTCTATTGCGTTGGGGAAAAACAATCGAGCATGACGGCTGGCCTCGACAGAATCGCCCCGGGAGGCGTTGTCCGCGTGGCTCGGTGTGCGCTTCGTCTTGCCCCGGAGGCGTGGCCCTTTGCCGTGCGACACGCCGATGAGATCGCCGAGCACTGGGAGCAGCAGCGATCGGTAAGTCCAAAGCTCTATGACGGCGTGGTGCATCTGTTGCGTACGTGCATGTTTGAGCACACCGTATTCACGGCCACCCTTCTACGCAGCGACTTCAAGAGTTTTCTTTACTGGCGTGCGCTGGGCTACCCCGAGGCAGGTGTGCGTGATGGTTTTGGCTCTGCGGTGATTCGCTCCGCCGAAGGGCATGTGCTGCTGGGTTGTCAAACGGCAGGTAACATCAATCAAGGGCTCGCCTATCCACCCGGCGGGTTCATCGACGAGCGCGACGTACGTGCCGGAGTGGTCGATATAGATGCTGTTACGGCACGTGAGTTGCACGAAGAAACCGGGATGAAGCCAGACGAATTTGTGCGCGCACCGGGCTATCTCGTGACGACGTTGGGCCC
>JAUWCP010000005.1 GCA_030609245.1 Hyphomicrobium sp. | reverse complement strand
GAAGAGCTGCGCATCGGGCTTGGGCGGGTTTGCAGGCTTAACGCCATTTCGCGTAGAGCCCTATCGCCTGATCGAAGGTGAGTAGGAATTGATGGTGCGGGAAGCACTGCATGGCCACGCCGAGCTTTTCAGCTAAGTCGGCCTTGTTTGAGGCTTGTTAGAAAACGAATGCGCTGGACGAGCCTTGGCCAAGGTGCCGTGCGTTGTCCAAGTTACAAATCCCGAACATAGCTGCGACCATTCGAGTAGCGTCGGTCGAGTCCATCTTCAGTGCTCGGCTTAGGGCGCAAATGGCATGCGCTGACGAGCGTTCGGTCGGTTGCCGGCACATTCGGCTTGCGAAAGCCCTTCACGGCCTCAAGGCATTCGTCGAACGTGTCCAGATACACATCACGAGTGAGAGGTCGTCGAACATCTTGTGCTCTACGAGGAAGACATCCCGCATCATCTTGTAGGCGACGTGCTCAGGCGTATTCTCCGCAATGTGGATGATTGACGTGCCTGCCATTTCGATCCCCTAACGTCGTCGTCTACCTATATATAAAGTCACGCCTGCACTGCCGCAGCGAGTATTTTTTGATAATATAAACTCAAGATTGTGCTGAATGACTTTCAATTCGTGATTTGTCCCAGTGGGACCGGCCGGGGCGAGGCGCGCGCGAGCTGGCGCGCCAGGCATTCGGCGACGTCCCAGCTAATGCATTGAAATCCAGATCGTAAAATAGATCAGCAAAGCTTGAGTTTTTAGCGCAAGCGGCCCGCGGGGGTTAGAGCGCAGTCTTCGTTCGCGCCTCCTCACGGCACGCCGAGCGGTGCAACGACGTCGAGAGTCATGTCTCGCTCTATCCGGTCCGGACGCCGCAGCTTCGCAATCAGGCAATCGCCATTGTGGCGACGTGGCGCCCGGCGTCGGTAGCGGACAGGAAGTGCTGGATGGCCCCTATGGTCTGCTGATCCTTCAGCAGTGGTGCGTGGCCTTCGTTGTTGACCGTAAAGGAAACAAGCGCTGGATGGCGCCGGCGCATCTCCTCGACGGTTTCGAGTGAAAGAATGTCGGAATTCTCGCCGCGAAGGACGAGCACAGGAACACGCTTCAGCGCCTCGAACTGCGGCCATAGCTCGGGCATGGGCCCATCGAATATGGATAGCGCATTACCCAGGTTCGGGTCGTAGCCGTAGGTGGGGCGGCCATTCTTTTCATTGTACCACTGCCGGGCGAGCTCCTCCCATAGGTGTTCGCGGATCTCGGGAAAGTGCCGGCGGTTGAGATCCCGGACCATTTTCGCGGCATCCGACCAAGAGATTGGAAGCGGCATTCGCCCGACGTAACCGGTGATGCGGGCAAGGCCGTCGTACTCGATCACCGGGCCAATGTCGTTCAACACGACGACGCCGATAGCGCCCGGTTGGACCGCCGCAATCAGCATTGCAATGAGCCCCCCGCGAGATGTACCGATGACGGCGACGTTGTGGAGGCCGGACAGGGTCAAGAAGTCGAGGACATCGAACATCTCGACCTGGATCGTGTAATTGCGCCAGTTAGGATCGAAGGCGGAGAGCCCACGTCCACGGCAATCGACGGTGTAGACGTCTCGGGCGTCGCTCGGATGATTGCTCAGCGCAACGGCGATGTCGTGAAAATCGCGTCCGTTGCGTGTGAGGCCAGGCAGGCAGACAAGGGGCCGCTCTTGCGCACCGCCTGCGGCTGGATAGTGGCGAACGTGCAGCCGCAGTCCGTCGCGTGCGGTGAAATAAATTTCCCGGTAGGCCTCGCCATTGGAGGTCATCGGTATATCCCTCGTAGAATAGTGGCTTCTTGCGGCGAGAGTCTGCCGTCTGGGTAGAGCTATATCATAAGGATTGAAGGCGTGCGGGCGTCTTCAGCCGCCGGTTTTCGCCGCATCGGTTCTGCCACCACCCTTTTGTCGGCGAGATGGTGCCGAGGCAGCCCGAGCCCGATTTAAATCAGCGCTGATCCGCAAGGCTGTTGCCTCGTCGCCGAGGCGGGCGCGATAGACTTGGATGTTGGCGAGCACCTTGGCGACGTAGCGGCGGGTCTCCTTGATCGGAATGCGTTCGATCCAGTCTATGGGATCGATCTTAGAGGTGCGCGGGTCGCCGAACTCGCGAATCCATTGGCGCGTGCGGCCGGGGCCGGCGTTGTAGCTGGACAGCCCGAGCACGTAGGAGCCCGAAAAATCCCGCAGCCGGTCGGCGACATAGGCCGACGCGATCATGGTGTTGTAGGAGGGGTCGGTGAGGAGGCGCTTGTTGCTACACTTGATTTTGTAGTCCCGGCAGACGTGTCGGGCCGTAACCTTCATGACCTGGAGAATGCCGCGTGCACCAGCACCCGATACGATTTGCGTGTTGAATTCTGTCTCCTGTCGCGCCAAGCCCAAAAGAAAGGCGGTCTCCGGCGGCGAGCGTAACGGTTTGTAGTCTGGTAGCGCGTGCACCGGGTAGCTGTAGTAGATCAGGTTCTGCCCGCGCGCGATTGCAGCCTTGCCGATTCGCACCGATGTCTGCGTGTCACCAATTTCCCGGGCAAGGTGCGCAACCATCGCCGACCACGCTTCATTCTCCTCCAGCGTGCGTATGTGGTGAAGAAAAATGCGGGCAATGGAGCGTCCGGCCTTCGATTTGTGCGCGATCGCGACGGCCTTTACGACGTCGAGCTCTTTGAAGCGCGCGATCTGCTGTGGCGTGGGTTCGGCCGGAGCTGTTATAGCGAAGCTCTTGCGCCCAGGGTCCAACTTCTGCGCGGCAAGGAGGCCATGGAACGTGTCGCGCTCGCGGGCGGCGGCGCGGTAGTGCTGCGCGGCCAATTCGGAATTGCCCTTGGCCTCTATTGCGCGAGCGAGCCAGTAGTTCGACTTGGCGCGGGTGAGGGGCCCATCGGCTGATTTGGTGTAGGCGGCAAAATACTTTTCGGCTGCGTTCGCGTCCTTCAGGTAACGCAGCGCGATCCAACCAGCCATGGAGCGCTGCTCGTTAAGGGGGTTGACGGAGAGCGGTCCGGCATCGCGGACGAGCTTGTAGGCAAGCTTAGGATTGTTGGCTTTGAGTGCCTGATAGGCAAGCTTCAGGCGTTCGGTCCACCACTCATCGAGATTGGCGATGGCCTTGGGATCTGTCGGTGCCGAAAGCACGAGCTTGGCGGCCGCAGACGTCTTTTTCGCCCGGCGCAACAGCTGGGCCCTGTGAAATACGAGTCCCCAATCTTTAGACTTGGCATTCGGGTTGGCCTTGAGCCGAGACGCTGAAACGCGCGATCGCATGAATACCGCAAGGCGGGCTTTTGCCCGCGTCCGCTCGCCAGCAGACAGAAGCGGAATGACGCGTTTGGCGCGGGCAGCCCGCGAATTGCGGCCGCTCTTCCACCGCACGTCGTCGACCAGGAGCCGGTCGAGCCGCCACTTATGGTCGTCCTCAGTTAGGACGGGACCGAAACGCGCAAGGAATCCCTTCTCGAGATCTTTGGGTAGGTCGTGTTGACGCCAAACTTCGGCAGCCAGCATCTTTGCCTTCCCGGTGTCGCCGTTTGCCAAATGAACCGACGCGAGCGCGGCAAGGCCAGACGCGCTTTGCGGCTTACCATCCTTAAAATAGCCCTTGATAGCGATTGCGTTGCCGCCGTCGAGAAAGAGCCTTTGCTCCAGACGCTGCCAAAGCACATCGCGACTGGGCCATGTGGGATTGCTATCGAGAAATGCGCTATACTCTGCGGCATCGCCGTGGCCGCGCCGCAAGCGATACCAATTTATGAGCTTGCGGCCGATCGGGTCGGTAACTTTCTCCTCAAGTGCTGCGGCTTTGGAGTGCTTCTTGGCCGCGATTGCGAGGATGGCTTCGCGAATGTACTTGGCGTTGGCGTCCGACAGTTTATGAGCCTTAACGGGCGCAATGATCTTATCAAAGCGCGCATGGTGGGCTGCTTCACGCGCCTTTGGCGACAGGGTCCCGCTGTCTGCGGTTGTCTGGCTCGGCGGCCCAGCGGCGGTTTTATCTCGAGCTTCTTTGGCGCTGGCCAATGGGGTAAGCGCGACAAGGAACAAG
The DNA here is from genome assembly GCA_030609245.1 of Hyphomicrobium sp. Lineage (GTDB taxonomy): Bacteria > Pseudomonadota > Alphaproteobacteria > Rhizobiales > Hyphomicrobiaceae > Hyphomicrobium_A. The sequence continues at coordinate 23,451 of JAUWCP010000005.1, read as the reverse complement.
CAACCAAATGTTGCGGCCCGGAGCTGGGCAGGTATGGACTGGAATTGGTGAACGGCTCGACCAGACCGCGCCTTATCGTAGCGGCCAGTGGTTAAGGTCTTCGATAGCGGCTGGGACAATTGCTATCCTTCCTCACGCAAGAGCCGCCCACTGGCTTGCGGGGCGAAGATCAAAATTCTAATGTCGCGATCGATAATTCAGTCGCGGCTGTGGTACGTCGTTGTTGCGGCGCAGAACTACCAAACAGGCTGGCGAGCGACAAAAAATCGTTTTGCCGATTTCTGCAGAATGCCCCTGGATGCGGCAATTGCATGGCATCAGGGGGTAGGTGTCGTCAAGACAGATAAGTAGCCGCGAATTCGGGGAAAAGGTGCGCATGTTCAAGGGGTCATTCACGGCACTGATCACGCCGTTCAAGGACGGAAAGATCGACGAGCGGGCGTTTTGCCGAATCGTCGAATGGCAGATCAGTGAAGGCACCCACGGCCTGGTGCCGGTTGGCACGACCGGGGAGAGCCCGACACTTTCGCATGATGAGCACAAGCGCATCGTCGAATTGACGGTCGAGACGGCAAAGAGGCGTGTGCCTGTGATTGCGGGTGCCGGCTCGAATGCGACGGGGGAAGCCGTTGAGCTTGCCCGTTTCGCCAAACAAGTCGGCGCTGATGCTGTTCTCGTCGTGACGCCCTACTACAACAAGCCGACGCAGGAGGGGCTCTTCCAGCACTACAAGGCCATCAACGATGTGGCCGATATTCCCATCATCATCTACAACATTCCCGGCCGTTCGGTGATCGACATGTCAGTCACGACCATGGCGCGGTGCTATGAACTCAAGAACGTGGTTGGCGTGAAGGATGCAACCGCGAACCTGGCGCGAGCCTCACAGCAGCGCGCTGCGATGGGGCCCGAGTTCAACATGCTGTCGGGTGAGGATGCGACCGCGCTGGGCTTCATGGCGCACGGTGGTCAAGGCTGCATCTCGGTGACCTCCAACATCGCGCCGCGTCTTTGCGCAGATTTCCAAAATGCTTGCCTTGGGGGTGAATTTGAGCGCGCGCTCGCACTCCAGGACCGGCTGATGCCGCTGCACGATGTGTTGTTCTGCGAGTCGAGCCCGGGGCCGGTGAAATATGCTGCGTGGCGCCTTGGTCTTTGCGGGCCTGAAGTGCGGCTGCCGCTGGTGCCGATTGCGGAAACATCCAAGGCGATGATTGATGCCGCCCTTGCCAAGGCCGGTCTTATTCAGGTCAAGGCGGCCGAATAGGGCGCGCAAGACAACCCAACTAACAAGGAGCTGCAAAGGCCATGGCGTCCAGAAAGGACGACGGTCGCCGTATCGTTGCCGAGAACCGGCAGGCACGCCACGAATACTTCATTACCGAGACCTATGAGGCCGGCCTGCAGCTGACGGGAACGGAGGTGAAATCTTTGCGCCGTGGTCAAGCCAATATCGCCGAGAGCTACGCGTCCTCCGAGGAGGACGGCTTGTGGCTCATCAATGCGTACATTCCCGAGTATCAGGGTGCCGGCCGCTTCTTTCAGCATGAGCCGCGCCGCAAGCGCCGCCTGCTTCTGCACAAGAAGGAAATTCACAAATTTACGATCGCCATGCAGCGCCGGGGCATGACGCTCATCCCGCTGGAGCTCTATTTCAATCCGCGCGGGATTGCCAAACTGAAGCTTGCATTGGCGCAAGGCAAAAAGCTGCATGACAAGCGCGCGGTGGCCAAGAAGCGCGACTGGAACCGTGAGAAGGCGCGGCTGATGCGGGAAAAGGGCTGATGCCGCCTCATGCGCCGGTCAATGACGACGGTGCGCGCCACCTCGTACGGGGCCTGTCGCTTCCCAACGTGGCATTGCCCTCCACGCTAGGGGGGACGCTCAATCTCAGCGCGCAATCGGGTACGGCCGTCATTTATTTTTATCCGTGGACCGGGCGTCCTGGCTTGGCCGATCCACCCGGGTGGGACGATATCCTCGGCGCGCACGGGTCGACGCCGGAGGCGGAGGGCTTTCGCGACCACTACCCAGCTTTTCGGGACATAGACGTCGCGGTAGTCGGTGTCAGCACGCAGGGGAGCGAACACCAGCGCGAATTTGCAGACCGGCTCAATGTTGCCTTTGCGATCCTGAGTGACGAAGCGTTCTTGCTCCAGAAGGCGCTAAAGCTGCCCGCATTCGAGACCGGCGGCGTGGCGTATCTTAAACGCCTGACCCTCATTGTCCGCGATGGACGAATAGAGCACGTCTTCTACCCGGTGCCTACGCCAGCAGCCCATGTGCTTGAGGTTTTTGCTTGGCTCACGCAGACTGGATTGCCCGGCGCGGCCTAGAGCACGTCGCTCTCGATGTCGTCCACCGCAAATCCCAACTTCTCCAATCCTTCCTCAAGATAGTCAGCAAGAAGGGGCAGGCTCAGGAGATAGGATGACGTCAAGTTGATCTTTTCCGTTCGGGCTGTCTCGACCGCTTCGTCGAATTCCTCTTTCTCGAACGTTCCGCGCCCGACCCAGGCAAGCGCGACGAGATTGGCTTGCTCGTCATCGTTCAATGCTTCGATGAAACCTGTAACCTCGGCACGCGTGGGATCATTGACGAAGCTCTCTAGGATGGAGCTGGGATCCTCGCTGGCATCGCCCTCCTGGGAATTGTCGTTCCACGCACCGACCTTGGCATCGTATTCACGTGCCTTGATGATGACGTGGGCCACTTTCTCGGGGGCAATGTCGATCGCCATGTCGATCATTTCTCCAGATCGAAAGCGATCAAGCGCATCGATCTCTCATATCATTCATACCACGCTTTGAATGTAAGGAGTGCGAGGTCTGCGTAGGAAAAAGCTTGCCAGGTGAGAAAAGCGGTCAGGCGTGCGGAATCGCCTTTGCGCATCAATTGTGAAGGGCGGAGGCGTCCGCTCAAGATCGCCGGGACGGCTGCTGCGAGGGAACCACGTCGCGAACGGCCGCAAAGACGGCTTGGAACATTTCAGGTGTCAGCCGGCGCGTGTTGGTGTTGTAGCGTGAGCAATGGAAGCTATCGAATAGCACCACTTTTGATGGCAACGCGTGGCGCGCGGCGTGGGCGAATGGGAAGCTCGACTTGCGGCACTCGAGGGCTGAGAGTGTGCTGTCGTGGGCCACGCGGCCGAGCGCGACAATTGCCTCAAGGTTGGGCATCTGCGCGATGCGGGCCGCAAGGTAGCGGCGGCATGTGGTGATCTCGGCGGGTGTCGGCTTGTTTTCTGGTGGCACGCAGCGCACGGCGTTGGTGATCATGCAGTCGACGAGTTGGAGACTGTCGTCGATGCGCGCCTCGTAGCGGCCATTGGCGAAGCCGAACTCCAGAAGCGTGGCATAGAGAAGCTCGCCGGCGTAATCGCCGGTAAACGGGCGGCCGGTGCGATTTGCGCCCTTTAGGCCGGGTGCAAGGCCGACGATGAGAAGGCGTGCACCCGTATTCCCGAAAGAGGGAACCGCTCCGTTGAACCAAGATGGGGCCTTTATTCGGTTGGCATCGCGAAAGGCGCCAAGCCGCGGGCACAACCCGCACAGTTTAGGCGGCTCAGGGCCAAGCGGTGCCGCGGTATCCGGGCGCGCGCCCATGCCACGCGCCCGCTAGACCTCCTCGGAGAGGTCATCGGAGTCCTGGTAGGCCGCCGTTTGGCGAGAACCATAGTCGGAGCTGCGCGCACCAAACGATCGCCCATCGCGTATTGGTCTGCTGGCTTGGTCGCGGCAGATGAGCTGCTCAAGGTCGGCAATGTCGATGAACTGGTCGGCCTGGCGGCGTAGCTCGTCGGCGACCATAGGCGGCTGCGTCTGCAATGTAGACACCACACTCACGCGCTTGCCCATCTCCTGCAGCACGCTGACGAGGCTACGGAAATCACCGTCTCCGGAGAAGATCACGATGTGATCGAGGTTTTCGGCAAGCCGCATGGCGTCAACCGCCAGCTCGATGTCCATGTTTCCTTTGATTTTGCGGCGGCCGGAGGCGTCCGTGAATTCCTTGGTCGGTTTGGTGACCATCGTGAAGCCATTGTAATCGAACCAATCGATCAAGGGGCGGATGGAGGAATATTCTTGGTCTTCGGCAAGTGCCGTGTAGTAGAGCGCGCGGATCAATTGACCCTTCTCACGAAATAGGGAGAGCAGGCGCTTGTAGTCGATGTCAAAGCCGAGCGACTTGGCGGTTGCGTAGAGATTGGCTCCATCAATGAACAGAGCAATCCGTTCGGTCTGGTAGAAATGCATTTATTCACCTTCAAGGACGGAAGTGCTGAGAAAGATTCAGCCGTGACGTTTTGAAAGAATTGGCCTGTCCCGCCGAAGTGACCGGCCTATCGATAAACAACTGTTCCTTATCACTCTACGCTGGCAAAGAATTCCCCCAATTTCTCGTTAAGCGACAATGTGAAGCACTATAGTAAACAGCAGACAGAATTCTATGCAACTAAGGCACCCCATCGAATCTAATCATAATTTGCCAAGGTCTCGGCCAAACTGCTCTGTGCACGCCTTGCGTTAACTCGTTGGGCAGCGTCCCTTTACCCCACCGCTACTCGTCTTGATTTGCTCACTGTTTCATGCGACTAAAGAGCAAGAGGAAGCGGGCGCGGTTTTGCTTGCGCGGGTCGTTTCTCGTCTCCCAGTTCAATCTGCAATAGCACGAGGGGTGCTAAAGAATGGCACGCGTTACAGTCGAAGACTGTGTGGACAAGGTCCCCAATCGTTTCGAGCTGGTTCTCTTGGCTGCGCATCGTGCGCGGTCGATCGCAGACGGCAGCGCCATGACGGTGCCGGTCAATGAGGACAAGAACCCGGTTATTGCGCTGCGTGAGATTGCCGAGCGGACCGTTCCGCCGGAGGATTTGCGCGAAGCTTTCATTCACTCAATCCAGAAAAACGTTGAGGTGGACGAGCCCGAGGCTGTTGCAGCACCGCTGTTGCCGCCGGAGCGGCGCGCGCCCGTGCTGGGTCGCGACGATGAGAGCAGCGATACGGTCGTCGACGTGATGACGGAAGAGCAGCTTCTGCGCGGCTTGGAGAGCATGACGCCTTCGGAGCCGTCCGCGAATGGTGGACCGAGTGGCGTGCGCGATCGGGACCGGAACGCTCGCTAACACGCGAGCTACGGTTTCGGCCAAGCCAGGCGGCCTAGTGCTGAAGGCGTTGGGAGAACCAACGTTACTGGGTTCCTGGTAGTATCCGCCCAAGGAGTGTGGCGGACGATGATGCGGCAATATGAACTCGTCGAGAGGGTTCTAAATTACGACCCTAAGGCGGACGAGGCGCTTCTTAACCGCGCCTACGTCTATGCAATGAAGGCGCACGGCCACCAGAAGCGCGCCTCCGGCGACCCGTATTTTTCACACCCCCTCGAAGTCGCAGCCATCCTTACCGACCTCAAACTCGATGGCGCAACGATCGTGACGGCGCTGTTGCACGATGTCATTGAGGATACCGAAGCCACGCGGGCAGAAGTTGATCAGCTGTTCGGTTCCGAGATTGGCTCGCTTGTCGATGGGCTGACAAAGATCCGGCGCTTGGATCTCGTGTCCAAGAAGGCGGAGCAGGCCGAGAATTTCCGCAAGTTGCTCGTCGCAATCTCGAGCGACATTCGCGTGCTCTTGGTGAAGCTTGCCGACCGGCTGCACAACATGCGCACACTTGAGCATGTGAAGCCCGAAACGCGTAAGCGCAATGCGGAAGAGACGATCGACATCTATGCGCCGCTCGCCAGCCGCATGGGCATGGAAGCGATGCGCGAGGAGCTGGAGGATCACGCGTTCCGCTGGCTCAACCCTGAAGCCTACACCACGGTGACCGAGAAGCTCACTGAGTTGAGAAAGTCCAACGAAGGGCTCGTGGAGGACATTCGCGCCGCACTCGCTGGCAAGCTGGAAGAGGTCGGCATCAAGGCGGAGGTCGCCGGCAGGGAGAAGAAGCCCTACGCCATCTGGAGCAAGATGGCCAACAAGCAGATCAGCCTGGAGCAATTGTCCGACATCTACGCGTTTCGCGTGGTCGTCGATTCAATCGATGACTGCTATCGCGTGCTCGGCGTCTCGCATACAACCTGGCGCACGGTGCCTGGGCGCTTCAAAGATTACATTTCCACGCCAAAGCGGAACAATTATCAGTCGATCCACACGACCGTGGTCGGCCCGCGCCATCAGCGCGTCGAGCTGCAAATCCGCACTCGCGCGATGCACGAGATCGCCGAGTATGGGGTGGCCGCGCATGCATTCTATAAGGATACGGGGCGCACGAACGGGCAGACAGCGCCCAAGAACGCGGTTGAGCTTGAGAAAGATAGCGGTCCTTACCTGTGGTTGCGCCGACTTGTCGAAACGCTGCTTGAAGGCGCCAATCCTGAGGAATTCCTAGAGCACACGAAGCTGGAGCTTTTCAAAGACCAGGTCTTCTGCTTCACGCCCAAGGGACGTCTCATCGCGCTGCCCCGCGGGGCGACGCCGCTCGATTTCGCTTTTGCGGTGCATACCGACGTTGGCAACGCAGCAGTGGGGGCCTTCGTCAACGGCCGCCAAGTGCCGATCGATACACAGCTGCGCAATGGCGACGAGGTGGAAATCGAAACCTCGGACAACCACAGACCGCCTGCTGCCTGGGAAAATTTTATGGTGACCGGTCGTGCACGTTCGGCCATCCGCAGGGCCGCGCGCGATGCGCTGCGTGAGCAATACAGTGAGCTGGGCCGCCGCTTGATTGCCTCTCGTTTCGAACGGGTCGGCGAAGAGCTGACGGACGAGGTCCTCATGAAGGCATTGCCGCGGTTGGGCCAAAAGTCACTTGAGGATGCGCTGGCTGCCGTCGGGCGCAACGAGTTACCAATCATCGATGTCTTGCGCGCGACCATCCCTGATGCTGCGGCGAAAGAGCCGAAAAAGGAGGCCTATCGGCGTACGCGCCGTTTCGGACGCGCAAGCGGCCAGGACGGCTGGTTCAATATCGATCGGGTGTTGAGCCTGAAGTTCCGGGCAGATCAAGAGCCGAAGGGACTCGGCGGCCTAGCCATTCGCGGGGTGAAGGACGATTTGCCGGTGAACTTTGAGCCAGGCGGTGCGGTCCCCGGCGATCGCATCGTCGGCGTGCTGACGCCTGGGGAAGGGATCCGGATCTTCCAGATCCACTCTCCGCGGCTGAAGGAATTCGAGCACGAAGGCTGGATCGATGTTACCTGGGATATAGATCCAGATACACCGCAGCGCTTTCCTGCTCGTATCAACGTTACGGCCCTCAACGAGCCGGGCTCGTTGGCACAGATCGCCAACGTGATTGGTGAGGGGGGCGGTAATATCGATAACGTGCGTATGGTACGCCGCGCGTCCGATTTTACGGAGATGCGTATTGAGCTTGAGGTCCTGGATCTGGTGCATCTAAACCACATCATCACAGGACTTCGCGAAAAAGCGGTAGTCAACAAGGTTGAGCGCGTGTTTGATTGATAGGAAGTTCGGCAGTAGGCCGGCCAAGGGACAGGTCGCAGTAGGGGTCGTTGGAAACATGTTGCTCGGTCGTGATGCAAGAAAGCCAGGTACGGATGGCGGACGCGGCACGCGCAGCCTGTGGTATAAGCGGTTGATACGAAAATGTTTTCCGGCGCACCAATTGAAGCGCCTACGGGCGAGCCCGCATGAGGTGGCACTAGGCTGCGCGGTGGGGGTTTTTATCTCGATAACGCCTCTGCTTGGGGCGCAGATGCTGATCGCCGCGCTGATTGCCGGTCTTTTGCGCGCAAGCGTTCCGGCCGCTGTGCTCGGCACGTTCTTCGGCAATCCGGTGAGCTGGCCAATAATTTGGACGTCGACCTATGCCATGGGCCTGCAGATCGTCAGGCTGGATTGGGTCCTTGATTCAGGCCACTTCGAGCAAAACGTCATGCTTTTGTGGGCGGCGTTGTTGGAGCGTTCGCCAGAATTGCTTAATGCCACGGCTGCCCTGCTGTGGCCGTTGCTATTGCCCATGTTGGCGGGCAGTTTGCCATTGGGCCTGCTGACAGCGGCCATCTTCTACTATATTTCGAGGAACTTGATCCGCGAGTGGCAGGCCCATCGTATGTCTCGGGTGCCCGCTACCTCCGATTAAATTTACTCGTGTGGTAATTCTCCCTGTATGACTTTGCCCTTGAAGGTTCCCGATCTGCGCCTTGGCGTGAACATCGATCACGTCGCCACCATCCGGAATGCCCGCGGCGGCGGCCATCCCGATACCCTGCGTGCGGCGCATCTTGCGGTTGAGGCGGGGGCCGACGGCATTACAGCGCACCTGCGCGAAGACCGCCGCCACATTTCCGACGACGACATCGCCAGGCTGAAGCATGAGTTGACGCGCCCGCTCAACTTAGAGATGGCGGCGACCCAGGAGATGCTCGACATCGCTCTGCGCCACGTGCCGAACGCGTGCTGTCTGGTGCCTGAGCGCCGCGAGGAACGCACAACCGAGGGCGGGCTCGACGTGGCCGCTGGCGGCGATCGCTTGGGGCGCATCATCGGCGACCTCAAGGCAGCCGGCATTCGCGTCTCCCTGTTCATCGAGCCGGACCGGCGCACCATAGAAGCGTCCATTCAGGCTGGTGCTGACATTGTGGAACTCCACACAGGCGCCTACTGCGAAAAGGCACTTGCGGACGACGCAAATGGCGTTGCCGATGAACTCGATCGCTTAGGGCGGGCCGCTGCGCTCGCCGATGCCGCCGGTCTCGAAGTTCATGCCGGTCATGGCCTCACGTTCGATACGGTTGCGGGAGTGGCGCGCTTGCCCGAAATCGTTGAACTCAATATCGGCCACTTTCTCATCGGTGAGGCAATCTTTGGCGGTTTGCCGAGCGCTGTGCGTCGCATGCGCGTTTTGATGGACGAGGCCCGCGCAGGAGCCGAGCCTTCGCGAGAGCGTGTGAGGTCGGCGTGATCCTGGGCATAGGCAATGATATTGTCGACATCCGCCGCATCGAGAAGACCCTAGATCGCTATGGCGAGCGTTTTCTTTCGCGCGTGTTCACCGAGGTTGAGCGCGTAAAATCGGATAGGCGCGCACAGCGGGCCGCGTCTTACGCGAAGCGCTTTGCCGCCAAGGAGGCCTGCGCCAAGGCGCTAGGGACCGGGTTGCGCTGTGGTGTCTATTGGCGCGACATGGGCGTAATCAACCTGGCGTCCGGGCGCCCGACGATCAGTCTCACCAATGGCGCGGCCCGGCAACTTGGGCACATAACACCTGACGGCTTTGAGGCACGCATCGATTTGACGCTGACCGACGACTTTCCCCTGGCCGAGGCCATCGTGATCATTTCGGGCCTTCCAGCGAAGGGGGATCGGCGTTGAGGCACTACCGAGATCGATCTTGGTAGGGGTGCGGAAAATCGGCGAATTGCGCATCGGGGGCAAAATGGCTATAGCGGCCGGGTTTGGGCCAGGTTTGAGCAGACCTGCGCGGCCACGTGGGAGTTTCGAATGACAGTCTCGGCGAAAACAAGAAGGAGCGGGTGGCTTGAGACCGCCACGATTGTCATCGAGGCGCTGGCCATTGCCATGCTGGTGCGCACATTTCTGTATCAGCCCTTCAACATCCCGTCGGGCTCGATGAAGGAGACGTTGCTCGTTGGCGATTATCTCTTCGTCTCCAAGCTGTCCTATGGCTACAGCCGCTACTCGTTTTACAATTTGATCCCGTTCTCAGGGCGAATCTTCGGCGCTGAGCCAGAGCGTGGCGACGTCGTGGTGTTTAAGCTGCCGCGCGATAATTCCACCGACTACATCAAACGCGTGATTGGGTTGCCGGGCGATAAGATCGCCATGCGCAACGGCGTTCTGTCCATCAACGGCGAGGAAGTTCCCAAGCGCCGCACCGGGAGCTTTATCACGAAGGCGAATGGCGGGCCGCCGCGTAAGATCCCCGCATACGAGGAGACATTGCCCAACGGTGTGACCTACACGGTCCTCGACGCCGATGAGAACGGCCCATTCGACAACGTGGGGCCATATAAAGTGCCAGAGGGGCACTATTTCATGATGGGAGATAATCGGGATAATTCGACCGACAGCCGCGCCTCTTGGGGGGTGGGCTACGTGCCCTTCGAAAACCTGATCGGTCGGGCTGAAATCATTTTCTTCTCAGCTGCAGTCGACGAGCCTGATGCCTTTCTCTGGTGGAAGCCGTGGACGTGGCCATTTGATATTCGGTGGGGCCGGTTCTTCACGCTGGTGCGCTAGGTAGGACGCGCGTACGTATTCTTCGGCGCCGGATGCCGCCCGTCCGGCGGTCGAATTAGGATATGGGTGAATAATTAGACCTCATGTTGCGGCCGCGGAAATTCAAGGACCTCGAGAAGGCTCTGGGCCACAGGTTCAAGAACCAGCAACTGCTGGAAGTTGCGCTGACGCACGCGAGCGTGCGCGGGGTCAAAGGTAAGCGCTGCGACAACGAGCGACTTGAGTTCATTGGCGACCGCGTACTGGGTCTGGCCATTGCCGAGTTTTTGAACGAACGCTTTCCCGAAGGCACCGAAGGGGATCTGGCGCGACGCTATAACCGCCTCGTGCGTGGCGAGGCGTGTGCCAAGGTGGCGCGTTCAATTAGCCTGGGGGTCCATCTCATCTTGTCGGACAGTGAGGCGGGCAGCGGCGGGCGCGCCAAGAACACCATACTTGCCGACGCGATGGAGGCCCTGCTGGGCGCCATATTCCTCGAAGCCGGCTTCAAGACCGCGCGCGTCGTCGTGCGCAATCTGTGGGAGAGCCTGTCGGAGGATCTACCGGCGACGGGCGTCGATGCCAAATCAGCGCTGCAGGAGTGGGCACAGGGGCAGGGGTTGGAGCTGCCGCGGTACGTCGAGTTTGCGCGCAAAGGTCCCGATCATGCGCCGCGCTTCACCACCGAGGTGCACATCTCGGGAAAGGATCCGGCGCGGGGCGAAGGGGCTTCGAAGCGGGCTGCCGAGCAGGCCGCTGCAAGAGCACTTCTGGAGCGCGAAGGCGTCGGCGGGGCGCGCGTGCATGAGTGAGGACAGAACGTTGGTGAAGGACAATAGCGGGCCGGAGACCGGCGCACAGCGCTGCGGCTTCATCGCCGTCATCGGCGCACCAAACGCCGGTAAATCGACGCTCGTCAATACGCTTGTCGGCGCCAAGGTCACGATCGTCTCGCGCAAGGTGCAAACGACGCGCGTGCCGGTGCGCGGGATCGCGACCGAAGGGGACAGCCAACTCGTGTTCATTGATACGCCGGGTCTGTTTACGCCCACCAGGCGTCTCGATAGGGCCATGGTCGATGCGGCATGGAGTGGTGCAAGGGATGCCGATCTTGCCGTTCTTGTGATCGATGCAGCGAAAGGGATCGATGAGGATGTGGAGCGCATCCTCGATAGGTTGAAAGACGCCAAGACCCGGTGTCTTGCCGCTCTCAACAAGGTTGATCGCGTTAACGCAAAGCAGACGCTGCTCGCGCAAGCCAGCAACCTCAAGAGCCGTTGTCCTTTCGAGGAGGTTTTTATGATTTCCGCCCTCTCCGGCAACGGGGTGGCTGACCTGAAGCGCTACTTGGCCGAGCACGTGCCTGCCGGGCCGTGGCACTACCCGGCCGAAGATATCTCCGATGCACCGATGCGTTTACTTGCCGCAGAGATTACGCGTGAGAAGATCTTCAACCGGCTGCATGATGAACTGCCCTATGAAATGACGGTTGAGACGGCCTCCTGGGAGGAGCGAAAGGATGGCTCGGTGCGTATCGAGCAGACGATCTTCGTGGTACGGAAAAGCCAAAAGGCCATCGTGCTTGGCAAGGGTGGGCAGATGATTAAGAAGATCTCCACAGAGGCACGGCACGAGTTAGCTGATATCCTGGAGCGGCCCGTTCACCTTTTTCTATTCGTCAAAGTGCGCGAGGGTTGGCAGGACGATCCTGAGCGTTACCGCGAAATGGGTTTGGAGCCCCCGAAGAAATGACGCTTCAGGTTAGGCTCTGTCATCTTAGCGTCACGGCAGCGGTAGCGGCGATGCTGGCCGTGCCGTACCCGGCGAAAGGGGCAGTCCGCGTCTGCAAGGGGCCAATTTCCAGCGCGGTGGCTATCGAGAAAAGCGAGACGGCGGGCAAGCGGCGCGCGCTTGATGACTGGAAGGCGAAAGCCGGCCTCTTCGGGATGGAATATACGAGCTGGCGATTGGCTGCCGACAAACGGCTGGCCTGCACGGCCGTCAAAGGCCAGGGACATGCGTGCCTTGCGCACGGTTCTCCGTGCATCATCAAGCAGGTACCGCCGCTCACCGGGGCAGGGCCCAAGCCCATTCCCGGCTGAGGCGCGCGTCCCGCCGACTCCCGTTAAGATCAGGTCATGCAATGGACGGACGAAGGTGTGATCCTGTCGGTTAGGCCGCATGGAGAGACGGCGGCGGTGGCGGAGATCTTTACACGTGAGCACGGGCGCCATCTCGGTCTGGTGCACGGCGGGCGCTCGGGCCGGTTGCGCCCGGTTTTGCAGATAGGCAATCACGTCGAGGCGGTATGGAAGGCGCGGCTGGCCGAGCACCTGGGCCAGGTGAGAGTGGAGCTGCGCTTCGGATATGCGGCCCAAGCGATGGAGGACGTGCTGGCGCTGGCGGGACTGTCCTCAATGTGCGCGCTGGCACGCTTGCTTCCCGAACGCGACCCGCATCCGAGCCTTTTCGAGGTGACGCTGTTCGTACTGGGCTTTCTTGATGATGCAGCAGTCTGGCCCGCGCTTATGGTGCGCTGGGAGCTGGCGCTGTTGGATGAGCTGGGGTTTGGTCTCGATTTATCCTCGTGCGCGGCGACGGGCACCAAGCAGGATCTTGTCTATGTGTCTCCGAAGTCGGGACGCGCGGTCTCGACGGAGGCGGGCGAACCCTACAAGGACAAGCTGCTGCGATTGCCGACGTTCCTCGTTAAGAGCCGGCATGAAACCATCATGCCCCAAGATGTCGTTGCGGGCCTGACACTCACTGGGCACTTTCTCGAAACGCGGGTTCTCATTCCGCGCGGGGAGGAAATGCCGGAGGCGAGCATGCGTCTTAGGGAACTGCTCGAGCGCCGCGTCAAGTCCACTTAGTTGGCTGTTGTGCGCGGGCCAAGTTCAACCCTTACACCGCCGGCTCGGGCGGGCTTTAAAGTGTAAACTTGACCATCGCGCGCTTCGTAACGCGCCTTAAGGTCATGTCTACCGCCGGTCTGAAACGATATGGTGCCCGGTTCGCAGCTAGTGTGCGTGATGGTGTAACGGGGTTCGATGACGTGGTCTTTTCCGGCGAAATCATAGCCCACAGAGCTTTTTGTGGTGTTGGTGATCTTGAACGTGAACTTGAGCTCGCGCGGGCGGCCGAACAATTGAACGGCAACATATTTGGGATCGCGTGTCGGCGCGCGGGCGATGGCCACACCAATCTCGGTAACATGCGGTGTCAGCATGTTCCTGCGATGACCAGGTGAATTCTCCCAGCCCTCCACAGTCCTCTTCGCGTAGTTGCGCGCTGTGAACCCGCGGCTGTCATAGATCGAGGCGAGGTTCTCTGCGATCTGGCAAAAGGCGTAGCCGGCCTTCGTTGCGCGATCGGACGGCGTTGAGCCCCCAACTGTGTGCGAGAAGGCCTCGGTTCGAGCAAGTTTTTTTGCGTAGGCGCGCGCGGCGGCGGCAAGCTGGGCGTTCGGCTTGACGGCAGTGCGCGCGTGTCCCTTTCGGAATGCGTTTGTCATTTCAACGATCGCCGTTTCGGCGGCGGGAATATCGGTGGCGATGGGCATGAGCAAGTGTAGGGCGAAATGTGCGGCGGGATGTTGACCACATGGGACTGAGTGATCGGGTCCGGTTGAGGGGTCAGACAACTACGACGTGCGTGTCCTTCCCCATGATTGGGCCATCAGCAAAAACGGGCCGCGATCGCACCAAGCTGATTATTCGGAAGGAATTGATCCGGCGCCCTGTGCATGAGCAACTCGCCCCTTGCCGCTGCACGGAGCCCGAGGTAGGCCAATATCATGAGCGATAAACCGATTCTGCCGGGTCCAGGCTCCGTCGAGCCGATCAACCTCAAGGATGCGCTGGAAGAGCGCTACCTCGCATACGCGCTCTCCACCATCATGCACCGCGCGCTGCCCGACGTGCGCGATGGCCTCAAGCCGGTGCACCGGCGCATTCTCTATGCCATGCGCGAGCTTAAGCTCGATCCCGCCGCCGGCTACAAAAAGTGCGCAAAGATCATCGGCGAGGTGATGGGCAACTTCCACCCGCACGGCGACCAGGCAATTTACGACGCGTTGGTGCGGCTGGCGCAAGGGTTCGCCGTGCGCTACCCGCTTGTCGATGGTCAGGGCAACTTCGGCAACGTCGATGGCGATAACGCTGCGGCCATGCGCTACACCGAAAGCCGGCTGACGGACGTGGCGCAGGCGTTGCTGGAGGGCATCGACGAGGACACGGTTGCGTTTCGCGCGACCTATGATGGGACGAGTAACGAGCCGGTCGTACTGCCGGCCGCATTTCCCAACCTGCTGGCGAATGGTTCGGTCGGTATCGCGGTGGGGATGGCGACGAACATTCCTCCGCACAACGCCGAGGAGCTTTGCAACGCGCTTTTGCACCTGATCAAGTATCCCAGAGCCACGATCGACAAGCTCATTGAATTCATCCCTGGTCCCGACTTTCCCACGGGTGGGGTTTTGGTCGAGCCGCGTGATCAGATCCTGGAAGCCTACAAGACGGGCCGCGGCGGCTTCCGGCTGCGCGCCAAATGGGAGCAGGAGGACACTGGGCGGGGCACCTATCAGATCGTGGTCACCGAGATTCCCTACCAGGTGCAGAAGGCAAAGCTGATTGAACGCATTGCGGAGCTGCTGAACGAAAAAAAGGTGTCGCTTCTTGGCGATGTGCGAGACGAGTCGGCGGAAGAAATCCGCGTGGTGCTCGAGCCCAAGAGCCGCAGCGTCGATCCCCTCGTATTGATGGAGAGCCTATTCCGGCTCACCGATCTCGAGGTGCGCTTCGGGCTTAACATGAACGTGCTGTCGGCGGGGCAGATCCCCAACGTGCTGTCGCTGCGCGACGTGCTGTGCCAATGGCTGGAGCACCGCATTGAAGTCCTCGTGCGCCGCTCAGAGTTCCGCCTGACGAAGATTGAGCATCGGCTTGAGGTGCTTGACGGCTATTTGATCGCTTATCTCAATCTCGATGAGGTGATCCGCATCGTCCGCTTTGAGGATGACCCCAAGCAAAAACTGATCAAGCGTTTTAAGCTTACCGAGGTTCAGGCCGACGCGATCCTCAATCTGCGTTTGAAATCGCTCTCCAAGCTGGAGGAGATCGCGATCAAGGCGGAGCACGACAGGCTCTCCAAAGAGCGCCGCAACTTGAAGAAACTCTTGAAGTCTGACGAGCTGCAGTGGGAGCGCATCGCCGAAGAGGTGAGGGCGACGCGCGAGCGCTATTCCAATAAGACCGAACTAGGTGCCCGGCGCACGTCGTTTGCGGAGGCGCCTGAGATCGAGGTCGATCTCGATCGGGCGATGATCGAGAAGGAGCCGGTCACCATTGTTCTGTCCGAGAAGGGCTGGATCCGCGCGATGAAGGGGCACGTGGACGACACGTCCCGGCTCGAGTTCAAGCAAGGCGACGCCTTGAAACGTGCGGTTCATGCCTCGACCACGGAAAAGCTGTTGGCATTCGCCACCAATGGTAGGGTCTTCACGCTGGAGGCGAGCCAGCTACCCGGCGGGCGCGGGCACGGCGAGCCAGTGCGCCTGATGATCGATCTGGAAGAGAACCACGACGTGGCGGAACTCTTCACATACAAACCTGGCCGTAAGCTGCTAGTGGCCTCTACTGGCGGCTATGGCTTCATCGTGCCCGAGGACGAAGTGGTCGCGTCGACCCGCAAGGGGCGTCAGGTTTTGAACGTGTCGGAGCCAGATGAAGCTAAGGTGTGCGTTCCCGTTGATGGCGACCAGGTCGCGATTATCGGCGAAAACCGCAAGCTGCTGGTGTTTGCGCTGGATCAGATCAACGAAATGTCGCGCGGCAAGGGGATGATCCTCCAGCGCTTCAAGGGCGGTGGCCTTTCGGATGTACGGGTGTTCAAGAAGGCTGATGGCCTCACATGGCTCGATTCCGCCGGGCGCACATTTACTCTCACCTGGCGAGAGCTAAGAGATTGGCTGGGCGTGCGTGCGCAGGCTGGGCGGCTCGCGCCCAAGGGTTTTCCGCGGTCCAATAAATTTGGCCCGTCTTTTTAATCTTACCTCACCCTATATCCGGTGTGCGCTTGCCCGGAAAACGGGCCAAGGTTAGGACTGTGCTCCATGAGACGGAGGGGGACAGCACATCGCATTGCAGCGGTCATCGCGATAATGTTCGCGGTCGCCGGGGAGGTGTGGGCTGGCGGCGGACCTGCGCCCAGCTTGGATGTTTGCGCAAAGTCTGACTTCGAAGCCGTGGTTGATACCGCGGCTGCAGCCCTGCGCAGTCTCAACATGAAGAACAAGCCGGCCTTTCAAGAGAAGCTGCGCGCGTTGAAGGAGAAGCGCGGCTGGAGCCACGACGTATTCCTGAAGGAGGCCGCTCCCTTCGTGCGCGACGAGCACATTGCTGTTTTCGACGAGCAATCGGAACGGCTGCTAAGCGATATCTCCACGATGGGGCAAGCGGGTGCGGACGCTAAGACGCCGGACTGTGCCCTGCTTTTGGACCTGAGGGCGCGCATGAGGGTTCTGGTGGACACCCAGAAGGCCAAGTGGACCTACATGTTCAAGAAGCTCGACATCGCCCTTTGGGAGTGAGCGCGAACGGTCAGTCGCGGCGCACCCAGCCGTTGGGACCCAAGTGCTCCTGCGGCTGGAAGCGCATCTTGTAGCTCATCTTGCGCGAGCCGTTGATCCAATACCCGAGATAAAGAAAGGGGAGCCCCAGCCGGCGCGCGTATTCGATATGCTCGATGATCATGTAGGTGCCAAGGCTGAGCGCTTCGACATCAGGATCGTAGAAGCTGTAGACCATCGAGATGCCGTCGGAGAGCATGTCACAAAGGGCGACGCCCCTTAACGGCCAATCGTCCTGATGGACCTCCAATGGATTTTCCGGCTTTTCCCGGTACTCCGTGACGAAGGTATTGATGACGCTGTCTTCCACCATCATCGCGTAGTCGAGCACGGTCATGTCAGACATACCGCCATCAGCGTGGCGCGCGTCGATGTAACGTCGGAAGAGGTTGAACTGCTCAGACGTTGGCTCCGGCGCACGGCGTATCATGTGGTTCTGCCTATTCTTATCCTTCACCCGGCGCATGTTGCGCCCTGTTTGGAATTCGTTGACAACCACGCGTACCGAGACGCATGCGTGGCAGCCCTCGCAGTAAGGCATGTAGGCGATGTTCTGGCTGCGGCGAAACCCGCTTTTCAAAAGACTATCGATAAGCGCAGGCGGCTTTTCGCGCGTCAGGTGAGTGAAGAGTTTGCGTTCCAGGCGCCCAGGGAGATATGGACAAGGCTGAGGGGCGGTGACGTAGAACTCCGGAAAGTGCTTTTGCTGTTCCGTCATTCGGCGACATCCCTCATCAGGCAGGATCTGCAAAGGCGCGCTGAGAGCTTTTCGTTCGGCAGTCTGCGCGGCCGGTACGATGATAGGTGAGGCGCATGGGCCTGATCAAGACAGGTTGGCCGGGTTGCGCCATTTTCGTTGCACTGCAAAACGCTCATTCTTCGCCCATTGTAGCCTAAAGCTGATTAATGCGATCCATCCAATGCCCATTGGCTGCGTATTTGCGCAGGAATCGTCTCGGTCGGGTAGGCCATTGGGGGCATGTAGTCGGCAGATCGCCGCATCAGCGGTGAACTCGCCCTCTCGGGCCAGCCGGCCAGTTGTTGAGTGGCAATTGGAAAACGATCGAGACTGCGCCTACAACCGGCCAGCGCCCCTCAAACTCGTTTTTTCCGATCCGATGATGGACGCGCCCTGGCGCGTCCCGGGGGTGGCCGACGCTCTCTCGCCAGATGATTTGGCGGCCGGCGTGTCCGTCTGTTCGGGGTCGATGGAGGCATAAAGCAGCCATGCGACACTGCTAATCGAAAAGAAAAGTATGACGACCGCGAGCAGTGCACGTCTGAGCGCCCACCCGAGCGTTGGTGCTTTCAGCGGCACAACAGCATCCTCATCCACGCTGGGTGTCGCGGTGGTCGGCATCAGATCGCCTGTTCTCAAAGGTTTTAGGAAAGTCCGAAAAGATCCCCCCGCCAGCCGCGACGCGACCAGCGCGAACATAGATGGAAGAGGTGGGCGCGAGGGTCAAGGCTTCTTGCTGGTACAAACGCGGATCAGTTGCGTGACGTGGTTGCCGGGCCACGCTCTGCGGGCCCGCGCGCTGCAAGTGGCGAATTTGGAGGATCGCACTACTGCGTCGCGTGCGACTGAAGGGCCAGTTTCTCCGTGGCCGCTAGGTCGACCTTGCCGGAGCCGAGTACCGGAACTGCTTCAACGATAAGAATGGTTTTCGGGATCCATAGCTCCGGGAATCCTTCCTTGCGTGCGTGCGCATGCAAAGCCTCTTTAACCGCATCGGGCTTGTCGGTGACGAGAACAAGCTGCTCGCCCTTGCGAGGGTCGGGCAGACTGAGCACCACGTGTTGGGCGTCGTCCCACAAGTCCGCAGCCAAGCCCTCGATAGCAGCAAGTGAGACCATCTCCCCACCGATTTTCGCAAAGCGCTTAGCGCGCCCGCGGATGGTGACGTAGTCGTCGTCTAAGGTCACGATGTCACCAGTGTCGTGCCAGTCGTCGGGAGGTGGAACCAGAACGCCGGGCTGTTCTGGCAGTAAGTAGCCGGCCATCACGTTGGGGCCGCGCACGAACAGCCGCCCTCCCTCGGGGAGTCCGGGCACGGGTTCAAGCCGCGCAGAAATACCCGGCAATAGGCGCCCCACAGTTCCGGCACGATTGTCGTCGGGCTGATTGACGGCGATCACGGGCGAGCATTCCGTGGCGCCGTAGCCTTCGAGTATTCCGATGTTGTGTGCAGACCAAAGCTCGCGAGTCTGCGGCTTGATGCGTTCGGCCCCGGCGATGACGTAGCGCAGGCGCGCCAGATCGCCCGCTTCAGCCGCGCGATGATAGCCAGCGAGAAAAGTGTCGGTAGCATAAAGGATGGTCGCCCTAGTTCGGCGGATGAACTTGGGGATTTGCCGGTAGTGCAGTGGGCTAGGATAGAGCACGACTTTCACGCCCCCTAGGAGGGGGGTGAGGGTTCCCGCCGTAAGACCGAAGGAGTGGAACATGGGTAGGGGATTAAAGGCCACGTCGCCAGGTCCGAGGAGCGACCGCATGTGATCGAGCATTTGGTAGGCGTTGGCCAGCAGGTTGGCATTCGTGAGCACGACGCCCTTAGGCTCGCCTTCGGTGCCGGAGGTGAATAAGACGACCGCCGGTGCTTGCGGGTCCGCGGGGGAGGGGCGGTATAGTGTTCTGGCAAACGCTGCGCGGATGGCGCCGGAAACTTTGTCCAGGGTGCCAATTCTGTTTCGCAAGTCCTCAAGGGCAACGATGCGCACTTTTTGCCCTTGCTTCCATTCAACCTCGGCAAGCGCAGCGATAACGTCGTCAAGTTTGCCCATTTCGATGAAGCGGCGCGAGGTGAGAACGGTGCGTATTTGTCCCGTTCTCAATGCCGATATGAGTTGCTTCTTTCCCGCAGTGAAATTGAGGATGGCGCCGACACGGTGAAATGCGTTCAGGCCGAACACGGTGGCAGTAAGCCCGACCGAATTGGGCAACAGAACACCGACGTTCTCGTTGCGCTCAGTTTCGCGCGCGATCTTGGCGCCCAAGACGAGGCTTGCAAGAATAAGCTTTTTAAAGGTGAGCGGCGTGCGTTCTGCGTCCTCCAAGATGATCTTGTCGGACCCAAACTCATGCGCTGCGGCCAGCAGGGCCGCAAAAAGTGTCGTTTGCGTTTGATCGGGATGGAAGATGCGGGCCATTGAACGTGGAAAAATGCGTTATATGGGAATTCGGCCACATGCCGGGCTTGGACGTTTTACCGGTTGGCTGCGTAAGTGCAATCACGGCAACGCGGTAAGCTCGATGTTTGAGGGTGTCTGCGATAGGCAATGGCGCGCTCTTTGCCCCGGCGTTGCGCGCGTTTTGGCTCTGCTGCGACGCAGCAGAAATTGCCGAAAAAAGAAGCAGTCGCCCACTTTCCCGTTGCCCAGAATGTCGCATTAGACTGTGGACATGCTGGGTACGACTGGCGTCGAAACGAGAACTTGATGCGGGGCGACGCACACAAGGGGGCATTCTCTCGCCGCTTGCTTGCTATCGTCGATGCTCGAATCGTGCTGTGGTTGAGCACTGTTCTTGAATATGCAAGGTGATTGGAAAATCGGCAATTAGTGTCTGTGACTGAATCTCGAGAGAACTTCGATTTGGTTCGACACTTACAGTAAGAAAAACAAGAAACGACTGAGGACACGTCTTGGTGGAACGGCCCCTCACGGGGGGGGTGGTTCGGCAAAACTTGGGGGTGTCCCATGATTGAAGTTGTTGCACTTGTTTGCTTCATCAACGCGCCGGAACGGTGTAAGGACGTTCATCTGTCCTTTGCCGCACAATCCGTTACCCCACATCAGTGTATGATGTACGGCCAGATGGAACTCGCGAAGTGGACGAGGGGACATCCCAAATGGCAGGTGCGGAAGTGGAAGTGCGGCCGGGCGGGCCTGTTCGCTAAGGCCTGAGGGTTTTGCGCACCAGAGCCGCGAGCGCCGTTCTCGGATCGTAACAAGGTGTTCTGACCGGATCTATTCCGTTCGGCCTTTCGATCCACCTACTGTTCCCGCTGGGCCCCGCAGCTTTGTCGTGCAATCTCTGAGCGCTTTGCGCGGCGTGGATGCGACCTTGGCGCATTTCCCGTTGACTCGCGCGGCATCATCGCCTCCCTAGGGCGGACCTCGAAGTCCGTTCTCGCTGTGGGAGGGGTTCATGCCGGAGAGTTCGCCACTATCGCCTAAGTTTGCAACACTTGCGGTCCATGCAGGGGCGGCCCCGGACCCCTCGACCGGCGCCCGCGTCACGCCGATCTTTCAAACCACATCCTTCGTTTTCAATGATGCCGATCACGCCGCTTCGCTGTTTGGTCTGGAGGCGTTCGGCAACATCTACACACGCATCACGAACCCGACAGAGGCGGTGTTGGAGGCGCGGATTGCAGCACTAGAAGGGGGCACCGCCGCGCTCGCCGTTGCATCGGGCCACGCGGCCCAGTTTCTCGCTTTCCATACACTTCTTGAGCCCGGTGACGAATTCGTAGCAGGGCGCCAGCTCTATGGCGGTTCGATCAACCAGTTCAACCACTCGTTCAAGAAGTTCAACTGGAATGTCGCGTGGGCGGACGCAACGGACCCGGCCTCCTTCGAGAAGGCGGTCACGCCAAAGACCAAGGCGATCTTCTGCGAGTCTATTGCCAATCCCGGCGGGATCGTCATCGATCTCCCAGCGATCGCTGCCGTCGCTAAGAAGGCGGGTGTGCCGTTCATCGTCGACAACACGTTGGCGACGCCATACCTGTGTCAGCCAAAGGAGCACGGTGCCGATATTGTCGTGCACAGCCTCACCAAGTTCATCGGTGGCCACGGAAACTCCATCGGCGGTGTGCTCGTCGATTGCGGGACATATGATTGGCTTGGCTCCAAGCACCGCTACAAGACGTTGGTTGATCCAAACGAGTCCTACAACGGCTTGCGGCTAGCCGAGACATTCGGCAATTTCGCCTACGCCATAGCCGCCCGCGTGATGGGTCTACGCGATATGGGTCCGGCCATTTCACCGTTCAATGCCTTTCTCATTCTGACCGGCTCGGAGACGCTGCCCTTGCGCATGGCACGCCATTGCGAGAACGCGCTTGCGGTGGCAACCTGGCTGGAAAAGCACCCAAAGGTGGTGTGGGTCAGCTACGCCGGCCTGCCATCGAGCCCCTACCACGGGCTGCAGCAGAAGATCTGTCCGAAGGGCGCCGGTGCGGTCCTGACATTCGGCCTCAAGGGCGGCTACGATGCCGGCGTCAAACTCGTCTCATCCATGATGTTATTCAGCCATCTCGCTAATATTGGCGACGTGAGAAGCCTCATCATCCATCCCGCCTCCACAACCCATCGCCAACTGACCGACGAGCAGCGCGCTGCCGCTGGCGCCGGTCCTGACGTCGTGCGCCTTTCGGTTGGGATTGAGGACAAGGATGACATCATTGCCGACCTGGATCAGGCACTAGCGAACGTCGAATGATGCTAGAGCTTGATCGTTTCACTTGGAAACGCTTGAGTCGCGTCCAAGTGAGACGTGAATCAGTCTCTACGCTTTTGATTTAGAGTAAGATTCACGTATCTGTTGGAGACCTCCCTGTCTTGGTGAGTGATTCCATCAAGAACGATCTTGCTCTAGTCCCACCTTCGGTGGTCTGGCCTCCTTGCGCGAATCGGCTTTTAAAAGAGGAGTGCCAGTTTCCCGCACCGCAACCTTTAGGCAGGGGCCCTTGGATATCGCCCAGCTCAATGAAGATGTGTCGGTCTTTGCCCATCAGCTTGCGACATGGGCGGCGAGCGCGCTTCCCAACCTCATCGGCGCGATTGCGTTGTTGGGCATTGGCTGGTGGTTTTCAGGCGTGGCAGCGCGCGCGATTGGCCACATGGTTGATGCGCAACCGTACGTCGATTCCACGCTCAAGGGCGTTCTCACGCGACTTGTTCGATGGGGCTTGCTGACGATCACGGGTGTGGCCGCGCTGAGCCAGCTCGGCTTTCAAACAACGAGCCTCTTGGCGGCGCTTGGTGCCATCGGTCTTGCGGTCGGTCTGGCCCTGCAAGGCACGCTGGCGAACATTGCAGCCGGCATCATGCTGTTGTGGCTGCGTCCCTTCAAAGTGGGCGATTACATTTCCGCTGGCGATGCGGCGGGCACGGTGAAAGAAGTCGGGCTTTTCGCATCGATGTTGGAGACGTTCGAAGGCGTCTTCTTGTTTGTTCCCAACTCAAGCTTGTGGAACACGAAGATAACCAACTTCACGCGGTCAACGCGGCGGATGGTGCGCGAGACGTTCGGTATTGCCTATGAAGACGACATCGCCAAAGCGCGAAAAGTCCTGCTCAAGATGGCAAAGGAGGATGAGCGCGTGTACGATGACCCGCCGCCCGCCATCTACGTCAGTTCGCTGGGCGACAATGCCGTCGAGCTTGAGCTGCGCGTCTGGGCCAAAGGTTCGGATTGGGTTGCATTGCATTTCGACGTGATCGAGCGCGGCAAGCTGGCGCTCGATGCGGCTGGCATCTCAATTCCATTTCCGCAGCGCGACCTCCACATCAAGAGCATGCCGGCCGAAGTCACGAAAGAACTGCCTGCTCCAAAGAGCAGCAAGTCAGCGGCGTGATGCGGCCTCAGATATTGGTTTTGACG
>JAUWCP010000150.1 GCA_030609245.1 Hyphomicrobium sp. | reverse complement strand
GTGACCGTCACCGACGACGGTCCAGGCTTTCCCCCAGACATAATGGACAACGTGGGCGAGCCCTATGTCACGACACGGCCCGCAGAAGACGTCGCAGGAATGAGTAAGGTGGATTTTGGAACGTCGGGGCTCGGCCTTGGGTTTTTCATCGCCAAGACGTTGCTCGAGCGCTTCGGCGCCAGTGTGAGCCTTGCGAACCAAAAAGCCCCAGCCACCGGCGCAATAGTGCGTATTGCTTGGCCGCGGGACGTTTTCGAGGGCCAAGAACAAATTGCACGTACAAAGCTAAACCTTGGGGCTGGATTCTAGCCGGACAAACCAGGATAGATTGGCGTTCACAATAGAGCGCCATAGAGGCTGACACGGCGCTCGCGAAATGCGATTTTGATGCGTGGTCTGGCAAAGCTGTCGTCATTGCGCTCTGCGGGCGGTCAGGCCTATAAGCAGACCTGGAGTTTCATCGGGATGGGGAGGTATTGTGGAGGCAAAGCACCGGATCGCAGACCCGGGCACCCCCGGAGGTGAAATGAACACGACTGAAGATCTTTCTTTTCGTCAAGATGAGCTGCCAGAAGATCGCTCTCTCGTCATCGTCGATGACGATCGCGCATTTCTGCAGCGCCTCGTCAGGGCCATGGAAACGCGCGGCTTCGAAGTCAGAGGCGGCCATTCGGTTGCTGAAGGCATCGAGCTCATTCGCGGCAAGGCGCCTGCCTTTGCCGTGATCGACATGCGGCTAGAGGATGGCAACGGCCTCGACGTGATCGCCGAGCTGGCGCGTATGCGCCCAGATGCACGTGCGATCGTGTTGACGGGCTATGGCAACATTGCAACCGCAGTGACGGCGGTGAAGCTCGGGGCGGTCGATTATCTCGCCAAGCCCGCAGACGCTGACGATGTGACCGATGCTCTTCTGGCGCCCGCGAACTCCAAGGCACCGCCGCCGGAGAACCCGATGTCGGCGGACCGTGTACGCTGGGAGCACATTCAGCGCGTATTCGAACTATGCGATCGCAACGTGTCGGAG
Organism: Hyphomicrobium sp.; assembly: GCA_030609245.1. Classification (GTDB taxonomy): domain Bacteria; phylum Pseudomonadota; class Alphaproteobacteria; order Rhizobiales; family Hyphomicrobiaceae; genus Hyphomicrobium_A. The sequence continues at coordinate 5,066 of JAUWCP010000150.1, read as the reverse complement.
ACGGCGCGCCGCCTTAACATGCACCGGCGTACACTTCAGCGCATTTTGGCCAAACGCGCCCCGAAGTAGGCGGGCAATCTGCCCGGTAGGGCAAACGCGCACTCAAGAATTTTCGTGCGACGGATCGACGGCAGTATGCAGCGCAAGGGCAGCTGCGTGCGCAAAACGCAACGTCATGGATTTGCGTCGCGCTGGTGCGAGTCGCGCCTCGGGCGCTGGCCGCACGATCTCGCCTCCAAATCGATCAGCGAGAATGAGCCCAGTGTCGGCAGGCAAGATATCCACGGGAAACTCGGGTGCCACGGCAAAGTAAAGCTGATCTGAAAACTCGCGGTATTCCGGCCACTTCTGGTCGGCTCGAAAATCCTCGACGCTCGATTTGACCTCGATGATCCAAATATCGCCGCTAGCCGACAGCGCGACGACGTCGGCGCGGCGTCCATTGGGCAAAGGCAGTTCGTTGAGGCTGGAAAAACCCAGAGTACGCACTAAGCGGCCCACGCCGCGGCACACTTGACGCGTTACAACATCGCGGTGAAGGTCCTCCGCCATATCGATGCCAGTTTCACCCGCTCTATCGTGGGATGTCGTCATCCGTGCGCCATCAGCTAGTACGACCAACCTACCCGAGTGACCCGCAACATAATGCTTTGCGGGGGGGCAAATCCAATCGAGTTGGCCTTAGGACCGCTCGAATCGTTTTTTGACGTAGTGACTAACTCTCTTTAAGGCGAGCGCCGAACCCCATGTTTTTCAGACGCTCAAAGCAAGACACGGCAAAGCCGAGGGCTATCGAGCCCGAGGAGGCGGCGAAGGCCGCGTCCGAGCCGCTGAAGCTAGATTCCGTCACTCTGGAACCCGTCACGGGCGCGGCGGTGGCGGCCGAAGCGGAAAAAGCGCCGGCAGAGCCTAAGGGGACGCCGTTAGGTTCGGATAATGCACCGGCGGAGCCTAAGATCCATGTCGACCCCAAAAGCCTCGGATTTGAGACCACCGCCGATTTGGATCCAGAAGGAGGCCTCATAGGTCAGGCACGCGCGCTGGAGGCGCTAGCATTCGGCGCCGGTATGAAAGGCCCAGGCTACAATATCCTTGTCGTGGGCCCCGCAGGATCGGGCCGGCATACGGCGGCGCGCACAAAACTGGAGGCGACGGCCAGCAAAACGGGCGCTCCCCCAGATTGGGTCTATGTCAGTTCGTTCGATCCAACTGGCCGCTATCGTGCTCTGAAATTCCCATCGGGGACAGCAAAGTCGTTCGCTGAAGGCATGGCGCGTGCAATCGTTCGCCTTAAGGAGGCGCTACCTGCCGCTTTTGGGGCCGAAGACTATGATCTGCGCCGCCGCACGATCGAGGAGGAATTCCGCTTCAGCCGGGCTGATGCGCTGGAGGCGCTCCGCCGCCAGGTCGAGCCGCAAAACATTGCAGTCCTCAGCACGCCGGCTGGCATCGCGGTCGCGCCTATCCTCGAAGGCAAGGTGGTCAGCACCGCCGTTTTTAATTCAGTGCCACAACAGCTTCGCAACGAGGTCGAGGCCAAGATTGCCGCCGTTGAAACCGAGGTCGAGGCGATCCTCGCCAGAACGCCTGATTCTGAGAAGGCGCTGCGCGAAGGGCTGATGGGGCTCAATGAGCAGATCGCCGGACGCCAAGTGAAAGCCGCGCTCGAAGAGGTCAAGAGTGAGTTTGAGGACATCAGCGGTGTCGAAAACTATTTAAAGGCGGCCGCGCGCGATCTGGTCGGCAACGCGGGGCTGTTTGTTTCCGAAGCGGGCAAGGTCGACGAAGGCCCACGCGTTCCGATTAACACGACCGGCGATCCCCGCTTTGCGCGCTATCGCGTGCACGTGATGGCGGCGCGTCGCGTCAACAGTGCCGCGCCCATTGTTCAAGAATCAAACCCGACCTATGCCAACCTCTTTGGGCGCGTTGAGTGCGGCGGGGGTGACGAGTCCCACGAGCGGCAGGTCGTGCGTATACGGCCGGGTGCGCTGCATCGCGCCAATGGCGGCTTTATATTCCTTGATGCGCGCGCGCTTCTCGCCCAGTCAGCAGTTATGGACGCTTTGCTGCGTGCGCTCTCAGAATGCGAAATCCGCTTCGATCCCCCTGCCGAACCGTTCGGCGTCAGCGCCGGGGAGATGCCCGAGCTGGAGCCGATTGTGCTCGACGTGAAGGTTGCCGTGTTCGGTGAGGCGGCCGATCATCGCCAACTCGCGAAACAATGGCCCGATTTAAGCCGTCTCTTCAAGGTCGAAGCCAGGTTCGACGACACGATCGACCGCTCGCAGGAAACCGTGGGCGCGTATGCGCGCCTTATTGCAGGCATCGTCACGCGTCATTCATTGAAACCAGTTGATTGCGGTGCCGTTGCCGTGCTGATCGACGAGGCGTCGCGCCGCGCCGGTGGCAATGGCAAGCTTTCGCTCGAGGTTGGTGAGATGGCAGACATTTGCCGCGAGGCCGACCATTGGGCAGGGAGCGCTGGCCGCGCCGTGACATCTATCGCCGACATCGAGCGCGCACTTGAGCAGCGCAACGAACGGGCAGCCGATGCAAGAGAGGGAAGCGTAGTATGATTGCTCATGTGGCTGCAGCGGGAGAAGGCAGGGGCCGCGTGGTGCTCTGGCTAGGGTCGTCGGCCCAGACGAGTTCTACTGCAATTGATGCCGCGATGCTCTTGGCCCGCGCCTACGACTCAGAGGTGGAGAGCCTGTTCGTCGAGGACCAGCAGCTGTTCGAACTTGCAGGCCTTCCCTTTGCGCGTATCATTTCCTCAGGCGAAGAAGGTTGGCGGGCCTTGCCGAGCGTCGACTTGGAACGAGAGATTCATTTGGTGGGCGCGGCATTGCAGCGCCAGATTGCAACCACGGCACGCGAAGCGTCTGTGACCTATCGCAGTCGGGTAGTGCGCGATGATCCCATGCGTGCGCTGGCGCGTGCCTGTAGTGAGACGGGTCCCTGGAACGTCGTTACCATCGCGGAGCCTTTCGGTGCTTGGAAGGAAGATCGGCTGCGTGATCTTTTCTCCTCGGTTCACGGTACGACCGGCGTCGTCATCGCCGGTCCAATGGCCCGTCGGATTCAAGGTCCCATTATTGCGGTGGTAGAGGAGATTGAGCGTCTTAGCCCTATGCTCAAGGTTGCCGATCGTATCAACGAAGCGACAGGTGGGCCGGTCAAGCTGCTGCTCGTCGGGGATCGGAAAGATGAGCTTGCTTGGCTGGAAGGCGAAGCCCGGCTTCTGTTTAGTGACGGTGAGGAAACACCGTTTGAAGTTGTTCTTGTGGAACGCGGCGATACGCCAGCCGTGGCCGAGACGCTGCGCCGGCACCGGGCCGGATTTGTCCTGGCGCAGTATGGTGGTCTTACGGTGCCGGCCGAGGGCAACCTTCGCCCGCTTTCTTGCGCACTGGAGTGCCCGCTTCTTATCGTGCGCTAGACCGCTAAGAGCTAAGCCAAGCTTCGGCCAACGAACTTGCGAGCAGGCAAGGACGGACTTGCAGTGTTGAGCTTTGATTGACGCGTGCGTTCGTGCAGGCCCGTCAACAGCAAGACTGCCGCTCAATCCTCATAGAAAAAATCGGGGCCCGTGCCGACGATAAGAGGATCTGGCTTACCGATCACACTCTCATCCTTTCCCGGGTAGACCATCTCCGATAACACGAGGCGGATCGACTCCAACCTCGCGCGGCGCTGATCGTTGGCGCGCACGACAGTCCACGGTGTTATTGCCGTGTGCGTAAAGCGAAACATGTCATGCTGTGCTTCCGTGTAGTCGTCCCACTTGTCTATTGCAGCGAGATCGATGTCTGTGATCTTCCAACGCTTGAAGGGATTGTGCAGGCGCTCATGGAAGCGCTGGAGCTGCATTTCGCGCCCGACCGTCAGAAAGATTTTGAACAAGCGGATCCCATCGCGCACGAGTAGGGCCTCAAACTCGGGTGCGTCTCGAAGGAAGGCGCTGACCTGCTCCTCGCTGCAAAAATCCATCACGCGTTCCACGCCCGCGCGGTTGTACCAAGAGCGGTCGAAGAGCACGATGTCGCCCTTGGTTGGCAGATTTCCAACGTAGCGCTGGAAGTACCATTCGCCCTGCTCGGCTTCGGTTGGTTTGGGCAGTGCCACAGAACGCGCGTGACGTGGATTAAGGCGCTCCAAGAAGCGGCGGATGCAGCTTCCTTTGCCGGAGGTATCGCGCCCCTCGAAGATGATGACGAGGCGCTCTTGGGAGGCTTGGATGTATTCCTGCAGCTTCAGGAGTTCCAGCTGGAGCGCCAGGAGCTCTTTCTTATATGCCTTCGCCTTCAGCTTCTCAGAATAGGGATAGCCGCCGGAACCGAGAGCGTTTTCGGCGATTTTCGGGGAAAGAACGGGGTTTTCGATATCGAAATTGGCTGGCACGGCGGTTTTGCGGTTCTTGGTGCCGTTTCCATACTTCACAGCCGTCTCCCCATAGTCGTGGATACGTTAGCGGACTTGTTCGTTCGCCTTGGAACGGTAGCACACGCACTTACGCCGCCGGCCGCTCAAGGCGTTTGAATGTGTCTTCGATCGTCGTTATTTAGCATGTGTATCCTCCTTTTTGGCAGCAACGAATCGAAGCGCTGAAGATGTCCATTGGACCACCAATAAGCGGTGAGCGCTGGACGGCGGGCAAAGCCGCGCTTGGGTCCTGCGCCAGGTGCGCCTTGGCCCCACCGAGTTCCGTCTGCTGGAGTTTCTCATGGAAAGCTCCGGCCGCGTGCTGTCGCGCACGCAGCTCCTCGACGGGGTGTGGGGACGTGATGCCTTTGTCGACGAGCGCACGGTCGATGTGCACATCGGCCGCCTGCGCAAGGCGCTGATCCGTGGCAATGAGCATGATCCCATTCGCACCGTGCGCAGCGCTGGCTATGTGTTTGGCGGTTCGACCGACGGCTGACCTTTCCCCCTGTTCTCGACGTTCGGCCTCACCGAAACGGGATTTAGCCGGTGAGGGCCGTCGTCTCGGCACCGATGAAAAAGAAAGACCGGACACCTCTTTGAGGTGTCCGGTCTTCTCCCCCGCTGCCGTTGTCGTTTCC
>JAUWCP010000145.1 GCA_030609245.1 Hyphomicrobium sp. | reverse complement strand
TCCTCATCCTTCGATACATCGAGCACAACGAGACGGCGAGGCACACCAACCTGCACTGCGGCAAGCCCGACGCCCGGTGCCGCGTACATTGTCTCCAGCATATCGTCCATCAACTGGCGCAACTCCTCGTCCACGTGCTCTACCGGCTCAGAGACCTTGCGCAGGATTGGGTCGGGCAGCGTCAGAATGGGGAGTATTGCCATGAACGTGAAATAGGAAACAGCGCCTGCGTGGTCAATCGCATTGGTCTTGGAGCCGGCAATATTTGCCACTTGCTCAACAGCCCATATGAGCGAACAGTTATTCTATCCGGCAGGTGCGTTTCTTCGCCCTGCGCTCAGCTTTCGGCCTTATAGCGGCCAAATCGCAAGCTTTCGAAGCCCGGCGCGGAACTGCTCAATCCAGCTCTAGCACCGTCAACAGCGGCCGAATGACCATCTGTTCTCCGCAAAACCGCTCCGCCTTTGTGCGACTGGCCCGTGCAATCGTAGGGATGAGATCGGGCCGCTTCAGGAAGCTTCCCATCGCCTCGGCGAGCGCCTCTGAATCACGCGCCGGCACAAGGCAGCCATTGACGCGCTCATCGACCGTGTCGCGGCAGCCCGAAACGTTGGTGGTGATGACCGCACGTGCCGCTGCCATCGCCTCAAGAACATGATGCGGCATCCCTTCCGAATAGGAAGGATAGACGAAGACGTGGCACTGGGCGAGCAGCTCGCGAACATCGTTTGCAGGTCCCAAATACTCCACCGCCGGACCAATCTCTGCAATGTCGTCAGGGTGCAGGCCGAGTGCGCCGTCGTCGGCAGGCCCCGCCAGCAAGAAGCGCGTGTTCGGCGCATGCTCACGCACTTTACCCGCCGCCTCGCAGTACTCGATAACGCCCTTGCGCCGATCGAGCCGCGCGATCATCAGGAAGACGAGCCCTTGACCCAGCGGCGGAAGCGGCAGGATCTCATGCTGCTCCATATCAATGCCCGCACCAGGCACGACCGTGACCTGCAGCGCGGATGGCAGCAGTCCAAGCCTTCTCAACAGGCCAACGTCATCGCGATTGTGGAACACCGCCGCATGTGCCGCGCGCATCGCCTGCCCGTAGCGCCATGCCGGCATCTCATCGCCTGCGGGTGTCCCGCCAAACCCATGCTCTGGCAAACCGTCGATGCGCGCAATGATGCGGTCAACACCGGCCCCCTTGGCCGCCAGAACCGCATAAACCATCGGCTTTGCCCCAAAGCCCATCACCTCATGGGGGGCCCACGCGGCGAGAACCGATTTGAGCGAGGCAATCACCTTCCGGTCGGAAAAGAGCTTTAGGCCCAGCGGCTCGGCATCAAAGACGGCGTGTTCTACGCCCAACTCATCCAACGCCTCCACGTCGTCGTTGGAGAATTCAGATGCAATGCATAAGACGCGGTGGCGGCGCGCGACGATCTCCGAAAGGAGAGACCCGCAGAACTGTCGAAGCTCCTGCCCCGAGGCAGCAACGATGGCGACTCGTCTGACCCCGGTAACGGGAACCGCTGCGAGCGCACCCACGTTAGTGCAAGGTCTGCGAGTGCGGGGTCCAAACGGCAAACGGCCGCCTCTTGCCCTCCGGCGCGTGCGTCTTTGCCTCGTACCCCTCCACCGTGCGCGACAGCACGGCTTGGATAGATTTCACATTGCGCTTTTTCATGGCCGCCTCCAGGAGCTCAAGTTCTCTGTCGAGTTCAGCTTGAGACAGAAACGGCTCGTCCGAACGCCGAATACGGGAGTGCTCCGTCTTTGCCATGTTTGCGCCAACCAGCAACTCCTCATAGAGCTTTTCGCCAGGCCTGAGCCCGGTATACGTGATGGCGATGTCTCCTTCGGGGTTCTCCTCGCTCTTCACCTCAAGCCCCATCAGGCGCACCATGAGTTGGGCTAGATCGTCAATACGCACGGGCTCGCCCATATCCAGCACGAATACTTCGCCACCCTTTGCCATAGCGCCGGCCTGGATCACGAGTTCGGCCGCCTCGGGAATGGACATGAAGTAGCGGATTATCTCGGGGTGGGTGACCGTGACGGGCCCTCCGGCCTCAATCTGGCGCCGGAACGTCTTGACGACAGAACCCGAGCTGTTGAGTACGTTTCCGAAGCGAACCATCGTAAACACTGTCCCGTTCCCGTCCATTGCCGCCGCCTGCAGCACGAGCTCAGCAAGCCTTTTACTCGCTCCCATAATGTTCGTGGGACGCACAGCCTTGTCCGTAGAGATGAGCACCATGCGCTCGACTCCCTCAGCCTTCGCACATTCGGCCATCACGGCGGCTCCGAACGTGTTGTTGCGCAATCCGAAGATGGGATTGTGCTCGACAATGGGGACGTGCTTGTAGGCGGCTGCATGGTAGATGATTTCTATACCGTAGCGCGCGATCGTATCGCGCACCTGCGCGGCATCCAGCACGGTGCCTAGGACAGCAACAATCTCTGGGCGCTCCAAGCCCTCGGGGAGGCACTGAACGATCTCGCGCACCTCCCTGTCGATTTCAAAGAGCGTCACTTCGGAAATATCGAATAGTACGATCCGGCGCGGCTCCTCGTGTAATAACTGGCGTACGAGTTCGGAACCAACGGACCCCGCCGCTCCGGTCACGAGAATGGACTTGCCGTGCGTTGTGCGTGCCATTAGTTCTGCGTTCGGCGGAACCTTCTCGCGGCCAAGCAAATCATCCACCTGTAGCGGACGAAGATCGGAGACTCTGACACGTCCTGACGCAATGTCTCCAACGGCTGGAAGGATCTTGACCGTGACGGGCTGGAGTTCCAGCTCTCTGAGAATGCGCCGTCGCTCACGCCGCTGGCTGTCGGGCAGTGCCAACAGCACATCCGTGACATCATGGCGCTCGATCAGGTGCCCCAACCCATTGGGCGGATAAACCTTCAATCCAGCAACGTACTGGCGCCAAAGCGAGGGCTCCGCGTCGACGAAAGCAACGGCGTGGTGACCACTTGCATGGCGAAGTGCGTCTAGCAGCTGAACTCCCAACTTTCCTGCACCGTAAATGATGACGGGGCGCGGCTCATTGTCTGCGGAAAGCGCCGCAACGCGAATGCCCGCGCTCTTCAAGAGTAACGCTGCGGCTTGGCGAATGCCCATTACGAGTAAGGTCGCCAGGATGCCGTAGCCAAAGATGGCCGAGCGCGGCACACCATGCTGACCAGACATAAATACCAACAGCGACCAAATGAGTACGGAAAGCCAAATGCACCCGATGATACGGCTCTGAGCACGGTAGCCGAGGTAGCGGGTGACGTGCTTGTAGAGCCGGCACAAGGAGAATGTCGCGACGGTGATGACCGGCGCAGTCGCGAACAGAAGGGCGGCCTCCCAGCTCGGCGGTACGTAGAACGTGCTGTAGCGAAACGAAATCGAGAACCAGAGCGCAAAGCTCAGCAGCACGAAATCCATGGTGGCGAGAATGACGCGCTTGTTGACACGCGGCAGTTCAAGCAGCCAGCTTCGCCACTGCGCCAAGAACAAATGAGCAGCAGAAATGTCCGTCACCTTATCCCCATCACGCTCTGAAAGGGGCGCCCCGTTAGAAATTGAATCGTGAACAATCGCGCAGCCGCGCAATGACACGTACACGGACTACGTTGCGGCGCAGACGGGGGCTTCGTGTGGACATGCCCAAGGCACTACGCACACGAAATACCGCCGGCCAGGCCGGACTACGGACGCTTTACTGGAGGCTACGCAAACAGATTGACGCGCAATTCACGGGGGAGACGACAGCTCCGCCAAGCGCGCGCCGGGCTACGCGGCGAGACCAGCGACTGATGCCAAATCTCGCGGCCCGACAAGGCAAAAACCTACAACAGCTCGAATTGATCCTACAAGCTGCACACGCTGGCTAGGGCGCCTTTGCCAGGCCGTGGTGATTTATTCGCAACACGGAACATCCGTAGTGCCTCATTCTTGGACGAACCCATCCCCAAGATCGGAGTGGTTGACGATGAAGAACGTCTCGCCAGCGTCGGCGCTGCCTATCCTGCGGCGGCACTTCTCGCTTTGCCCGCGACCCGTGTTGCATCCGCCCTGTTGCTCTTGTTCGCCAGCTGATCGATCCAGCGATACGCAAGCCATACGGCAAGGATGCCAAAGATCACGCCGCCGAGCACGCTGCCGGCGAGCACACCGGTCGCGCCTGCCAGAACCGCCCCGGCTTGCACCAAGGGCACGGTGCCAAGCGTTGCGCGCCCCCAATTGAGCGCCGTCGAATAGTGTGGCCGCCCCAGCGTGTTGAATGCGGCATTGGCAACGAACAATGCACCGAGGAAAACGAAGGTGGGGGGCAGCACCCGGCAGAAAAAGACGATGAGATCAGCCGTCTCGCCCGTGGCATCGAAGGCGCCGGCAATCGGCCACGCAAGAACAGCAAGAATGGCCCAGGCAATGCCGGTGAACGCCGCCGTGACGAGAAGAGATTGCGTGAGTGCGGCCCGCACGCGATCAAAGGCGCCGGCGCCGTAGTTCTGACCAATGATGGGACCGACCGTCGCCGACAGAGCAAAAATGGCACCAAAAGCGACGGGTATCACGCGGCCGACGATCGCCCATCCTGCCACAGCGGTATCGCCGAAAGGCGCCATGGCGCGCGTTACATAGGCATTGGCAACGGGCGTCGCGACGTTCGTCAACACAGCAGGAATGGCTACGGCGATATGCGCGGGCGCGTCCGCCAAAACAGTCCTCACCCGTAGCCGCCCCCATAAGTCGTGCACCCAGACGACGCCATAAAGACCGATCGCCATCATAACCAGACGCGCCAAGGCGGATGCAATGGCCGCCCCCTGGATTCCAAGACCCAGGCCAAGAATGAGGATCGCGTCGAGCAATGTGTTGACCGGCGCGCCAATGAGCGTGACGTTCATCGCCCGGCGCGCATCACCTGCCGAGCGCAGTACCGAGGCGGACGTCATGGCAACGGCCAACGGCGGGAGCGCCGGTACGAGGATCAGCAAATAGGCCGTTGCGAGTTCGTAGGCGCGTCCCGTCGCGCCCAGAAGTTCCAGGAACCACGGGATCAACAGCCAGATGACGAGGCTTAAAAGGCTGGCCGCCACGAAGGTGAGCACGTGCGCATTGAGCGACAAGCGGCGCGCGCGCATTCTGCGCCCGGCACCAAGGGCAGGCGAGACCAGCGACGTGGCCGCAATCGAAAGGCCAATGCCTATCGAAATAGTGAGGAAAAGGATGGAGCTCGCATAACCCACCGCAGCGATAACTACATCGTCGGCGACCCAGCTCAGAAAGAGGATGTTGGCAAGATCGCCTAAGAAGATCGCCATCAGGCCGACGGCACCCGTACCCGTCAACACGAGAATATGGCGCAGGATCGAACCGGTGACGAACTTCGGCGGCGCGCTCGTTACGCGGCGCGTCCGCGAGCCCGTCTGCATGATCCTTGGTCCTCTTTGTCCAGGTCGGGGCCGGTTCTTAGCACGCATCGCCACTCAGACCCGGCGGCGCGACTTTATTGCCGCTGCCAGCGTGCCCTCATCGAGATAGTCGAGCTCTCCCCCGACAGGGACACCTTGGGCGAGCTGGGAGACCACGACGCCTGTGGGCTGAAGCTGCTCCGTCACATAGTATGTCGTCGACTGACCTTCCACGGTTGCGTTCAGGGCAAGCAAAACCTCCTTCACCTCACTCGAACCTGCCCGCTCTACCAGCCCCGATATGTTGAGCTTGTCCGGCCCGATACCGTCCAGGGGTGAAAGGTGACCGCCCAACACATGATAGAGCCCTTTGACGACGCCGGCGCGCTCCAGCGCCCACAGGTCGCCAATCTCTTCAACAACGACGATCAGCGATTGGTCGCGGCGCGGGTCCTGGCAAAGGCTGCAAGGCGTTACCGTATCAAGATTAGCGCAGACCGGGCACTCAACGATCTTCTCAACTGCTGTCGCAAGCGCCTGAGAGAGCGGCAGCAAGAGTTCGTTGCGCTTCTTCAACAAAGCAAGCGCCGCCTTGCGCGCTGAGCGCGGCCCAAGCCCCGGCAATCGGGCCAGAAGCTGGACAACGTGTTCAATTTCCGGACCTGAGACTTTGCGCGACATATTTGCAGTTTGGATTATTACAACCGACAGGCCTTGCCAGCGGCAAGGGCGGACAGGGGCCTACCGTATAAGGCTCGACCCAGCAAACTGCCAAGTCCGAGTGCTGAGCAATCCCGTCGGATAC
>JAUWCP010000054.1 GCA_030609245.1 Hyphomicrobium sp. | reverse complement strand
GCAGAAATGCGCGATCATCATCGACGATGACGAGAGAGCGATCTTCTGGCAGCTCATCTTGACGAAAGGAAAGATCTTCAGTCGTGTTCATTTCACCTCCGGGAGTGCCCGGGTCTGCGATCCGGTGCTTTTCCTCCACGATACCTCCCCGTCCCGATGAACCACTAGATATGCTTATAGGCCCGACTGCCCGCAAAGCCAATGACGACAGCTTTGCCAGATCACGCATCAAAATCGCATTTTGCGAGCGCTGTGTCAGCCTTTACGTCGCTCTATTGTGAACACCAATCGATCCTGGATTGTCCGGCTAGAATCCAGCCCCAAGGTTTAGCTTTGTACGTGCAATTTGTTCTTGGCCCTCGAAAACGTCCCGCGGCCAAGCAATACGCACTATTGCTCCGGTGGCTGGGCTTTTTCGGTTCGCAAGGCTCACACTGGCGCCGAAGCGCTCAAGCAACGTCTTGGCGATGAAAAACCCAAGGCCGAGTCCCGACGTTCCAAAATCCACCTTACTCATTCCTGCGACGTCTTCAGCGGGCCGTGTCGTGACATAGGGCTCGCCCACGTTGTCCATTATGTCTGGGGGAAAGCCTGGACCGTCGTCGGTGACGGTCACCACGACCTCAGCCGCATTCCATAGCGCTCGAATCGTGACCTCTTGGAGCGCAAATTCGGTGGCGTTCTCGATGATGTTGCCGAGGCCGTATATGACGCCCGGCCGACGTTCCGCCACAGCCTCCGGTGAGGCTGCACCCCCTTCAGCACCCTCCGGCCCGGCCACAAAGGTGATGTTGGCCTTGCCTGAACGGTAAGGTGCAGCCGCCTCTTCTAGCATCGCACGAACGCTGACGCGTGCATGCAGAGGGTCCTGTTCGCTTGGGTGCCGGGTGAGCTTCAGCAGAATCTCGCGGCAACGCAGCGCCTGCGCGTTCAAGAGCTTTATGTCCTCGCGCAGCTGATCGTCAGACCCTATGTGGTGCTCCAGTTCCTTGGTGACCACCGCAATTGTCGACAGTGGCGTGCCAAGCTCATGCGCAGCCGCGGCCGCCAGACCATCAAGCGCATGCAACTTCTGCTCGCGTGCAAGAACCAAATCGGTGGCGGCCAAGGCCGCAGACATTTGCCGGGACTCCTTGGTGAGCCGCCACGCATAGAGGGCCATGAACGTCGTTGAGGCGCAAACAGCGGCAAAAATGCCAAATTTATAAATTCGCGGCAGTTCGAACGCTATCCCATCGTACCAGGGTAGCGGTTTGTGCTCGACGACAAGAAACGCGGTAACGGCAAGTGCAATCAAGCCGAGCACGATCGTAATGCGCGGCGGCAAAGTCGCGGCTGAGACCGTCACGGGCGCAACGATGAGCATCGTGAAGGGATTGTTGATGCCGCCCGTAAGGTACAGAAGCGCAGCGAGCTGCACGATGTCGTAGATCAAGAGGCCCGTCGCAAACCCAACGCTCAGCCTGTGCCGCGGCGGATAGCGAATGCCGAGAAAAACATTGAGCCAGGCCGATAGCGCGATAACCGTGAGACATGCCCCGATAGGCAGCGAAAATCCGAACAGAAACGTCACGACGCTAATCGCAACGAGTTGGCCCAGAACCGCGATCCAGCGCAAGCGCACGATCGTGTTGAGACGCAGCCGGCCTTCGACCGGATCGATCAGAAAGGAGGCGCTATTTGCTGGTCGTAGTTTTTGCAACGCACACAAACCATGAGTGACGCAAGGTTGGCTAAGGTTAGCATAGGTAAGGGGCAGGATGGGTAGCCCGAGCGATGGCATGCAATACGAACCGTCGAAGATCTTTCCGCCGGCTTGGCAAACGCGACAATAGGGCACCACTCACGGGAGTTGCAGCCAGGCCCTGCGGGGATTAACTGCATCGACAAAGGAAAGACTATCCAATGAAAATGAAACTCATACTGGCAGTTGTGGCCGGGCTCGCGGCTGGCGCCATAGCCGCCGTTTCAATTATTCCGCAAGCGCGCGAGGCAATTCTGCCGTCCGGGGGCCCAAGGACGAGCGGGAAGGCGCTTATTGGCGGACCATTCAGCCTCGTCGATCAAAACGGTACACGCGTAACGGAGAAGGATTTCCGCGACCGCTACATGCTTGTCTTTTTCGGCTTCACATCGTGTCCCGACATCTGCCCGGCCGGTTTGCAGCTCGTAGCCGGTGCGCTCGACAAGCTTGGGGAAAAGGCAGATCGCGTTGTGCCGGTCTTCATCACCGTCAACCCTGAACGAGATACACCGGCAAAGCTCGGCGAATATGTACGGAACTTTGATTCGCGCTTCGTGGGTTTGACCGGCACGCCCGAGGAGATCGCTAAAGCCGCGAAGGCCTATCGCGTCTACTACAAGAAGGTACCAAACGCAGATCTTCCCGGCGATTACTCGATCGATCACACGGCGATCTTCTATCTCATGGACCCCAATGGTGAGTTCGTGACGCACTTCTCGCCAACGACGCCCGTTGAGGAGATGGCGGCAAAGCTCGACAAGGCGTTGTAGGCGATTGCGCCGTACGCAATCGCGCGAACAAGGCGCCGAACTCGTTTCGCACATGCACACGTGTGTTTGGCCTCAAGCCGAAGCGGCGCGCCGGCCACAGTGTAGCCACGTTGTCTGTGCTCTTGCGCATTGGCACTGGCTTGTCACCCAATCTTTAGCTAAATCTGAACTTGGGGATGCAAGCCAAATGAGTTGAGCACGGGCTTCACTCGTCACTTCCGAGTCGGTCCATCATTTGTTCAGCGCGAGGGATCTATGCGGCAGACCGTAGCGTCCGCGGAAGCCTTGTCGAAACTAACTGAGCTCGATGAGATCGGTGCTCCGGTCGAGGTTCGCAGGCACGCCGGTGCGCGTCGTCTGACGCTTCGCGTCAGTCGCACACGGCGCGCCGTAATCGTAACGCTTCCCGTGCAATGCGACCTCGACGAAGCCGACTCCTTCATCATCCGCAATATCGATTGGGTGCGCGAGCGTCTTGATCGCGTGCCCCATCCCGTTCCGTTTCACGAAGGTGCGCTGTTGCCTTTGCGCGGTAAGATTCATCGACTCGTATTCGCGCGGAAACGTGAAACGGGCGGTGTCGTTCAGCGCAGCCAGTCGAAGACGGGATTCCCCGAGCTCCGCGTCAGCGGTCATGTCGAGCATGCGCCGCGACGTTTGCGCGATTGGCTGTTCGAGGAGGCACGGCGCGATATCGATGACCGCATCATTCATCATTCGCGAAAATTGGGTGTCACCGCCAAGCGCATCGCCGTTCGCGATCAATCCAGCCGGTGGGGCTCCTGTTCAACGACGGGAGTACTCTCGTTCTCATGGCGACTTATTCTCGCGCCGCCCTTTGTGCTCGACTACGTAGCTGCCCACGAGATCGCGCACCTCGTCGAAATGAACCACGGCACGAAATTCTGGGCGCTGGTAGAAAGTACGATGCCGCGCATGCAAGAGGCCAAGCTTTGGCTACAGCGCTACGGCCTCGATCTTCACCGATACGGCCCAGCCGAGCGCAAGTCGGGCTGACACCCACGTTTAATCTGCAGGCTGATCTGCCAGAACGCTGCCCCAACAGCGTGATCTTCGGCTGTGCGCGGCCTTGCGCCGGATCGAGCCAAAGCAGAATGAGGAGCACGCTTACACGTCGAGGTTTACAACCGAAAGCGCGTTCTCTTGAATGAATTCACGACGCGGCTCGACGACATCGCCCATCAGCTTTGAGAAAATCTCGTCCGCCTCGGATAGGTCGCCGACCTTGACTTGAAGCAACGTGCGCACCTCGCGATCCAGCGTCGTTTCCCACAGCTGCTCGGGGTTCATTTCGCCCAAGCCTTTGTAACGCTGCAGCGAGACCCCCTTACGCCCAGCCTCGTAGATTGCGCCGAGCAGATCGCGCGGGCCGTGGACGGCGATCGTCTCCGTTTTACGTCGAAGCTTTGCTGGGGCGCCATAGACCTCGGCCAGATGCTTGTGCCGCTCGTTCAAGCGCAGTGCATCGAGCGAACCCAGCAAAGCCAAATCGAGCGCGTGCGCCTCGGTGACACCACGTACTTCGCGCTTGAAGAAAAAGCCGTCGTTACCAAAACGGCCTTGCCAGCCCTTCTCTGTCTCCTCCGCAATGACATCGAGCCGGCGCGCGATGTCTTGAGCGACCACATTTGCGCGGTCGGCCGAATGCAAAAGGTCGGGCTCGAATGCGCCGTCAATCGCCGCCTGCTCGACGATACCGCGCGAATACCGCGAATGCAGCACTTCGATGAGACCAACGATGGCGCGCGCTTGATCGACGATATGGCGTAAGTCCTTGCCGGCGCGCTCCTCACCGGTGCCGCTGACCAGCACCGTCTCCTCTAAACCGGAGTCGATCAGGTAGTCCTCCAGTGCACGCTGGTCCTTAAGATACGTCTCAGACTTGCCGCGCGTGACCCTATAGAGCGGTGGTTGTGCGATGAAGACGTGGCCGTGCTCAACGAGTTCGGGCATCTGCCGATAGAAAAATGTCAGCAGCAGCGTGCGGATGTGGGCGCCATCGACGTCGGCGTCCGTCATGATAATGATCTTGTGATAGCGCAGCTTGGATAGGTTGAAGTCATCGCGGATGCCGGTGCCCAGCGCCCCGATGATATTGGTCACCTGCTCGGATGAGAGCATCTTATCGATGCGCGCGCGCTCGACGTTAAGGATCTTACCGCGGATCGGCAGTACAGCCTGATACTCCCGCTGTCGGCCCTGCTTGGCCGAGCCGCCAGCCGAATCACCCTCGACGATGAAGAGCTCGGTGTTGACAGGATCGCGATCCTGACATTCGGCGAGGCCACTGGGCAGACGCAAGTTATCGAGCGCGCCCTTGCGTCGCGTCAAATCACGTGCCTTGCGCGCGGCCTCGCGAGCGAGCGCAGCCTCTACGATCTTGCCGACGACGGTCTTTGCCTCCTTCGGGTGCTCCTCAAACCAAGCGGTGAGCTGTTCGCCAATGACGCCTTCGATCACCGGTTTAACCTCGGAGGACACGAGCTTGTCCTTCGTCTGGCTGGAGAATTTGGGGTCGGGGACTTTGATGGAGAGCACGCATGTGAGGCCCTCGCGCGAATCCTCCCCCGAGAGATCGACTTTCTCTTTTTTTGCTAGCCCACTGTCACCCGCATACTTGTTGATGACACGGGTCAGCGCTGCACGGAAACCAGCCAAGTGCGTGCCGCCGTCGCGCTGACGGATATTATTGGTAAAAAGCAGCACGTTCTCGTGGTAGCTGTCGTTCCACCACAGCGCTATCTCTATGCCGATGCCATCGCGTTCAGCGCGGATCATGATTGGCTCAGGTAAGACTGCCTGCCGAGAGCGATCGAGGTAGCGCACGAACGCTTTCGTGCCGCCTTCATACATCAGCTCGTCGCGCTTCACGTCCGCATGACGCGCATCCGTGAGGATGATTTTGGCGCCCGAATTGAGGAAGGCCAGCTCGCGCAAGCGATGCTCAAGCGTCTCGAAGTCGAACTCTATCTGCGAGAAGGTCTTCAGGCTCGGCAGGAACGATACCTCCGTGCCTTGCTGACCCTCAGCGTCGCCAACAACGTGAAGCGGTGCGACGGCCACGCCATCGCTAAACTCGATGAGGTGCTCCTTGCCTGCGCGCCAAATGCGGCATTTAAGCCAAGTCGATAACGCGTTGACGACAGACACGCCCACTCCATGCAGGCCGCCAGACACCTTGTAAGCGTTCTGGTCGAACTTGCCGCCCGCGTGCAGCTCCGTGAAAACGATCTCAGCAGCCGAGCGCTTCGGATCCTGGTCGTCGTCCGCTTTGATGCCAGTGGGAATGCCACGGCCATCATCACGCACGGTACACGAACCGTCTGGGTTCAAAGCAACAGAGCACTCGTTGGCGTGGCCGGCCAAAATCTCGTCGACGGCGTTGTCGACGACCTCATAGATCATGTGGTGCAAACCGGAGCCGTCGTCGGTGTCGCCGATGTACATCCCAGGGCGCTTGCGGACAGCATCTAGCCCCTTCAGCATTTTGATGGAATCGGCGCCGTATTCCTCGGCGCCCGTGTCTTTGTTCGCGGGCAAAGCGCTCATATAGTTCTGTCCTTGAGGGTCGGTCGGCCTTGGCGTTTCTTATACCACGGAACCAGCCGTTGCATCGTGAAAATGCATGCTCGGAACGACATGACGCCCAAGCGAAAAAAGATGCTTTTCAATGAGTTGCAACGAGGCCATATCTGCTCAGCCGGATGCGGCAACAAACCCTGTTAAAGCCCCATCCTCAACCTGCCAAAAGCGAGCATTGTCGCGCAGTGCGGCGAACGATCCTTGATCCGTTCCAGTCATCCACGACTGAGCCCCAAGACGCACGATCTCATCGAAGAGCGCCACCCGGCGCGCCTCGTCCAGATGCGCAGTGATCTCGTCGAGAAGCAGTATGGGAGCGATCCCCTCGCAGCGGCGCGCAACGAGTTCGGCATGGGCGAGGACGAGGCCCAAAAGCAGCGCCTTCTGCTCTCCGGTGGAGCAATGGCGCGCGGGCAACTCCTTGGGCCCGTGAGATACCAGAAGATCAGAACGGTGTGGCCCCTCAAGGGTGCGGCCCGCAGCCCGGTCGCGCTCGCGAGTGTCACGTAGGATCGCCGCGTAGGCGTCCTCCACCTCGACGGCGGCCAACCGGGCGAGATCAGCTTCGAGCGAACCTTCGATTGCGAGCCCCGCCCATGGAAACGGCGAGTTTGGATCGCGCGCCTGTCGCTCAGCCGTAATAGCAGAAAGGCCCGCCACAGCTTCAGCGCGTGCGGCGGCAATCGCCGTGCCGGTCTCCGCCATCACCTGCTCCAGGCCTTCAAAACGCGCGGCTTCGCGCACGCCGTCGGCAAGCAAGCGGTTGCGCTGTTGCATGGCGCGCTCAAAACGCCCCGCACGCGTGCGATAGCTCGGATCGAAACAAAGAATGAGCCGGTCGAGAAAGCGGCGGCGTTCTGATCCCGGCCCCATGAATAAGCCATCCATGGCGGGCGTCAGCCACACCATCTCGACGTAGTCGGCCAGCGCGCCCGAGCCGCCAATCCTCTCCCCGTTGATGTGCACAAGGCGGCTAGAGCGTTCGCCGGAATCTTGCGGCGGCGCCAGCCCTGTCCCGATATCAACTTGGCCAAGATGGGTATGCACGCGCGCCGCAACCGCCCAACCGCCACCGTTGGCGCCACGCGTTAGTTCAGGAAAGGCAGCCCGGCGCAGACCACGCCCAGGCGCCAACAGTGAGACGGCTTCGAGAAGATTCGTTTTGCCCGCACCATTGGCGCCGATGAGGACCTGCGGCCCCGGCCCAACTTCCAGAACGATATTGGCGTAGTTACGGAAATTTGTGAGCGTCAGGCGCTCAACCCATAGCGTTGCGGCGGAGGCGCTTTGTTTGGGCGTGGGCGCGCGCGTGGCTGCTGCCTCCACGGGCTACACCCGCATTGGCATCAGCACGTAAAGCGCTGACTCGTCGTCTGCGTCCCGCACCATGGTGGGAGAGCCCGGATCAGCAAGCTTGAAGCAGGCCTCTTCACCCTCGAGCTGACTGGCAATATCGAGCAGATAGCGGGCGTTGAATCCAATCTCGAGCGGATCGGCCGAGTATGCCACACTGATCTCTTCGGTTGCGCTACCGCCCTCTGGGTTGTTGACCGACAGAATGAGCTTATTCGGCTTGATGTTGAGCTTGACGGCACGTCCGCGCTCGCTCGCGATCGTCGACACACGATCGACAGCACCTATAAACTCCGCGTTGGAGACTTTCATCTCCTTGTCGTTGCCTTGCGGAATGACACGCCCGTAGTCAGGAAACGTTCCATCGATCAGTTTCGACGTGAGTGTCACGGTGCCGATCTCGAAGCGCACTTTCGCTTGGCTTACACCGATCTTTATGGTCGCCGTGCTGTCCTCAAGCAGCCGGTGAAGCTCGTTCACGGTCTTGCGTGGGACAATGACGCCTGGCATGCCATCGGCACCCTTGGGAAGGGGCAACTCGACTTGGGCAAGCCGGTGACCGTCTGTTGCTACCGCACGCAGCGTTGCCGCCTTGTCGGCCTGCGCCGTGTGCAGGTAGATGCCATTCAAATAGTAGCGCGTCTCCTCAGTGGAGATGGCAAACCGCGTTTTATCGATGAGTCGTTTCAGGTCTTGCGCGCCAAGTTCAAACTCATGGCTTAGCTGGCCGACGGCAATGTCAGGAAAATCCTCGGCGGGAAGCGTTTGCAACGCGAACCGCGCGTGGCCAGCGGCGAGCGTCAGGCGCTCCTTTTCCGCGTCTCTACGAATGTCGACCTGGCTGCCGTCGGGAAGCTTGCGCACAATGTCATGCAGAATGTGCGCAGGAACCGTGACGGCGCCGGGCGCGCTCACGTCGGCTGCAACCGACTCGATGACCTCGCGCTCAAGATCTGTGGCCTTGAACTCTAGGGTCGAATCGCGGGTTCGCAACAGCACGTTGGATAGAATGGGGATCGTCGTACGCCGCTCAACGACACTCGTTACGTGGCCGAGCGCCCGCAAAAGTTCACCACGTTCAATCACTAGCCGCATGGCTTTTTCCCTCGGCGCATTGTGGGAGGCTAGCCTCGTCCCTGTAGAGGCCATAAGGCTGCCCTTTCGCGAGACGGCGAGCCGCGGAGGCTGGGACCACTAAACTGAATGAGGATTCGCGCTTAGGCAACTTGACCCGATGCCGCCGACTTTTTCAAGGGGCGACGGCGCAAGCTCATATTATCAGAGGTTACCAATGGCTTAGGAGCGGCGCCAATGCCGACGCCGCCCCGCCCCGGTCCGATTCGCCGCGCCTTGCCCGGGCACGGCTGACCGGTCGGCCACTGAAAACCGTTCAGTGGCTCAATAGCTTCTTCAGCTCTTCAATTTCATCTTTCAGGCGAGGACTATCCGTTATCTGTCCTTCAATCTTGCGAATGGCGTGGAGCACCGTGGTGTGGTCCCTGTTGCCGAACCGCCGTCCAATCTCAGGCAACGAACGCGCAGTCAGTTGCTTGGCGAGGTACATCCCAATCTGGCGCGGCCACACCACCGAGCGATGACGGCGCTGCGAAAGCAGATCGCCCTTCGAGACGCCAAAGTGACGAGAGATGATGCGCAAAATATCCTCGATCTTGATGCGGCGCGGCTCCAGTCCCTGCACCAGATCGCGGATCACCGTCGTGGCAACGTCGGGCGTAATCGCCGTGCGCATGTACTGCCAAGTGGCATAGAGACGGATGATAGCTCCCTCTAACTCGCGCCCACTTTCTGTAAGGCGCTCGGCAAGAAGCTCCAGTACCTCACGATCCAACGTGAAGGAAGGATCGCCAGCGCGCTTTTCGGCCAGACGCTTCTCCAGAATCCTTAGCCGGAGTTCGTGGTCAAGCGTTCCAAGCTCAGTGACGAGCCCCCGCTGAAGCCTAGAGCGCATGCGCTCGTTGAGACGTTCAATGTGGTTGGGTGCACGCGCAGAGGCGACAACCACCTGGCGCCCGCCATCAAGCAGAGCGTTGATGATGTGGTCGAACTCCTGCTCCGTCCGTTCGCCATGCATGAACTCCAGATCATCGATCAAAAGGATATTGATGCAGCGGAATTTATCCTTAAAGGCGAGCGGATCCTGACTGCGCAGCGCCTCGACGAACTGATAGCGGAAGCGCTCAGCTGTCAGGTAGAGCACCTGCGCATTTGGCTCACGCCGCTTAACCTCCCAGGCGATAGCGTGCAACAAGTGCGTCTTTCCCAGGCCAACCGATGAGTGGATGTAGAGCGGATTGAACCCGGGATTATCAGCCAGCGCTGTTTCGGCAACCTGCGTGGCGCCCGCATGTGCCATGCGGTTTGAAGAGCCGATTACGAAGCTCTCGAAGGTATAGCGCGGGTCGAGCGGCGAGCCCTCGAAGCCGCCCACACTCGTCCGACCCACCGATTGAGCAGGGGACATGATACCGGCCATCCGCTGACCATGCTCAGTGCGCACAGTTGTCCGGGACCCGTTGGCACCATCACCAGATCCAACCTGTGCCGCTTGACCATTGTCGCAACGCGCAGCGGCCGCTCCGCCGAGCTGGCGCAGCACGACCTCGACGCGTTCCGCCCCCTTGAATTCGGCACGGCAACACTCGAGCAGGTCCTGCGAGTAATGCGATTGGATCCACGTCCTGAGGAACTTCACCGGCACTGAGACCTTGACGATCTTGCCGTCGAAGCCGTCGAATTCCAGCGCGTGAAACCAGCTGGAAAAAATATCTTCACCGAGACGCGCACGCAGCATGGCGCGCACCTTTAGGCCCTTCGGCTCGCCGGTACGCTGCTTTGCCTCGCTCTGGCCCGTACCCAAGCTACCGTCAGCCGCAGCTTTTAGCTCCGTCTTCTGAATCGTTTGCATTGCCAACCCCCGCTACTCTGTCCGCTTTTGACTTACACCTCTAATTGCCCTGAACAGGCCCGCATCGCCGCCTTCCGCCGCCGCGGTTGCGCGATCCGCTTCTGTTCAGTCTTCCGAAATGGGTGCGCTAACCTTGCACCCAAGGTAGGCCGGCGGCTTTCCATCCCGCGACCTGCCCTCTATGACGGTTGGCATCGAGTGGCCCCTCGAAACCATCCGCCACATTTCTACATCGCTGGTATCCTGAATTCGCCATGGCTTCCGCGGCCATGCGACTTCGAATACCAGATCGGCAGACAAAAAATAATTCAGCGTCTTTCTTCGCTCCCGCCGCGTCGAGCACAATGGCCAAACGCTCCGGGAATGCCGCATCGATCCTGTTATCAGGAGATGTTTGCCACTCGACCGTCAGAATCTGTTTCCCGATTTGCTTAAGATCGGGAAGTCCAACGAAGGTCCACTCCGCTCTCGTCCGCACATCGATCAACGTGGAGCTGGCATCGCTCTTTAGACGACCCCAAACTTCTTCCACAGGTACATCCTCAATGTGGACGACTTCCATCGACTCCACTTGTGTCCTCCACCAACGCCGGTGCCGCAGAATTGCTTCTGGCGACGGCCCGATTTACAGAGTTTTACAAGCTCAAGGAAACAACACCCCGGCCCCCTGGGCTCGCGCCCAGAAAGATACGCAATACAATTATCAAAGTGACGATATAGCCAGGGACGAGATACTGAGGAAAACCTGGACTTGACGCTCGTCGTTACTAAGTTACTAAATCAACCGCTGTTGACTCAACGTGAGTAACGCAGTGGACAGAGGCTATCCCTTTACGCTTCGTTAAGCAAGTGGACGCAAATCCTGTTGCGCGCGAGAAGGCCGGCCTTTTAGCGGTAACCGATGCGGTGGAAAACCGGTGAATTGATTGCGCCAACTGTTGAGTACGCTGCTGACGAAGCTAAAGATTTCCACAACCATGACACGACGATCAACACGATACGCGCGTTGCCGCCGGTCGCATTTCGTTTCGTCGATTTTTTTTTGGAAGCCCGCTCTTCGCAAGCACCCGCGCACAATTTACGTGCTCGCGTTGCGAGGCCGGAGCGCCACTAAAATCCGCGGCTTATGATCGTTCAAGAATCGTTATTGGGTCGCGCGACTCGCAACTGCCGTGTGGCGAAAATACCGCGGAAGTGTCATGACCGACTTGGGTCATGA
>JAUWCP010000226.1 GCA_030609245.1 Hyphomicrobium sp. | reverse complement strand
GCGGTGAGGCGGAGCGCGCCGAGGGGATGCTGCGCCAGGCTTCAATCGCCAACCCGGCCTCACCCAAGATTCGCCAGAACCTCGCGTTGGTGCTCAGCCTGCAAGGCAGATACGATGAGGCCAAGCAAATCGCATCCCAGGGGCTTTCGCCCGAGAAGGCCGCCGAAAACACAGAGACCCTGCGGCGTATCGTCAAGCTCGAACCAAAGGCGGCGCCCGTACCGGAGCCGGCCAAAGCCCTGGCGCAGTGGACAACAGACGTCGAAGTGTCCGCCGCCAAGCCGGCAGACACCGGCCTCACCGCCCACGAGCCCAATGCCACGGCGGCTTGGACGACCTCACTTAAGACTAGCGCCGCAACCGGCGGGAACAGCGGCAAGCCATCCTGGACACCGCAAATTGCTATGTCGGCCGTCGAGCAGCACTAATTCATTGCATTTGATCGATGCGCCCTTCAGCAAGAAAGGGCGCATCTTTCTTCGCCGATTGCGGGCAACCACTTACTGGCGCTCAAGCGCGGCCCCATTCGCGAGCCCCTAAGAAGCGCATTTGGTCCACTGCCTGGAGAACCGCTGCGCCGTCCGTCAGTTTAGCTGTATTCGAAGAACCGGATAACGGCTGGGCCCAAAATGACGACGAACAGCACCGGCAAGAAGAACAAGATCATAGGAACCGTTAGTTTGGGCGGCAAGGCTGCCGCCTTCTTCTCGGCTTCCGACTGGCGGATGTTGCGGTTTTCCTTAGCCATAACGCGCAGCGCTTGCCCAATGGCCGTGCCGTATCGTTCCGCTTGAATGAGGGCCGTCACGACAGCCCTGACGCCCGGCAGCCCTGTTCGCTTGCCAAGGTTTTCGAATGCCTGGCGCCGACTCGGCAAATACGAGAGCTCCGCCGTCGTAAGGCTCATTTCCTCGGCCAGCTCTATCGATTGGCCTGCAACCTCTTTCGACACTTTGCCAAAAGCGGCCTCGATCGACATGCCAGACTGCACACAAATCAGGAGCATATCGAGCGCATCGGGAAATGCCAGTTTGATCGACTGCCCCCGCTTTTGCGAAAGGTTCCGAATGAAGACGTTGGGCAAATACGAGCCGATTAGGCCAGCGCCGATTGACATGATCACTTTCATCCAGGGTGGATAGGACCATGAGCTGAAAACAAAGAAATAGACAAGCGCCGCAATAAAAACGACGACAGGGGCAGCAACCCGAAAGAACAAATAGGCCACAAGCGGCGCCTGGCCGCGCAGTCCCGCTCTTTTGAGTTTTTCGCGCAGTTCACTACTGTCGAACGCCGCCTTGAGGTTTAGCTGATCGACAATCTGCTGCATGAAGCCTTTCGGTGTCTGCCGCAGCCTCGCACCTTGGCGATCGTTCGCGGCCATCTCCGCCAAACGGGCAGCACGCATCTTGTCACGCTCAACTGCCATTTCGCGCAGGCGCTGGTCCATTCGGTCCCGCGCCAGTATCGGCATGGCGATCGTCAGCACAGTTGCGAACGCGCAAAACGCTGCGAGCACCGTCACGAGAAACACCGGATTGGTAAAGAGGTAAATATATTCCATTTCGATAGCACCGTTGGCCGCGACCAGCCGCACAGATTACATCTGCGCGGACATTCAAACCTTGAAATTTATCATCTTTCGCATAACCAGAATGCCCATAAGCATCCACACTGCACTGAAACCGAGCAAGAAGTTCCCCGTGGTCGTGGTGAACAGCGGCACCATGTAGTCTGGTGACGAGCCATAAACCATGGCCATCACGGCCGGCGGCAGCGACGCGAGCACAACGGCCCCCGCTTTCGCCTCAGCGCTCAACGCCTTCACCTTCATCCTTAGCTGGACCCGAGCGCGCAGTACGTCGGCTAGGTTACCCAGCGCCTCGGAGAGGTTACCGCCGGCTTGCTGCTGGATGGCAATAACGATGGTGAGGAATTTGACCTCGGTAATCGGCATACGTATTGCCAACCTCCCAAGCGCTTCAGACAATGACACACCGACACGTTGTTGCTCCACGACCTCGTGGAATTCGGCGCTAAGTGGCGGTGCGCTTTCGCGCGCAATAACCTGAAGACATTCACCTAGCGGAAGTCCGGACTTCATACCGCGGGTGACGACGTCGATTGCATTGGGAAGCTCAGCGAGGAACTTCCCCTGGCGCCGGCTAGTGATCTTGGAGAGAATCCAACGTGGAAGGCCGAAAGCGCCAACGAACCCGACCATGAGCGCTAGAATCAGCGACAATGCCGACGGGGGCAATGCCACATAAAGGACGACGGCAAAAGTGAACCCGCACAGCCCACTCAATATCCAAAACGTCTTCGGAGTGATTTGCAGGCCAGCGCGTTGCAGGCGCAATCGCAAGGAAAGCTTCTCCTTGGCCTTTTGGCGGCTCTCCAGATCCTTCAAAGTATCCGCGACCGTCTTGCGTCTGCTCGCGGCGGCGTCCACGGCAGTCCGCGTTGCAACCTTTTGCGCCCTACTTTCTGTAACGACGCGGATGCGCTTTTCGGTATGCTTTTCGCCCGATAGATAGGGATAGAACATGACGAACACGATTGAGGCGATAGCGGTGGCACCAAGAAGCGTGGCACCCAGCATCATGAGATCGTTGCTAAGCACCATTGTGGTCCCTCAGCGGATTGCCGTTGTCGTCGAGCACCTCGGCGGCTGCAAGCGCCTGGGCAAGTCGATTTTCCTCACGGAAATACTGGGCACGTTCCCAAAAGTGCGGACGGGCAATCCCTGTCGAGCGATGACGGCCAGCGATCTTGCCGTTCGCGTCCTCGCCTGTAATTTCGTAAACAGCTATGTTCTGTAGCGTAACGACATCCTCTTCCATGCCCAGCACTTCGGTAACGTGCGTGACCTTTCTCGAGCCGTCGCGCAGACGGGCAGATTGAACGATGATGTCGATGGAACCGGTGATCATCTCGCGAATCGTTCTGACCGGCAAATTGTAGCCGCCCATCATGATCATCGACTCCAGACGGGTGATACACTCGCGCGGGCTATTGGAATGGAGCGTCCCCATCGAGCCGTCGTGGCCCGTGTTCATCGCCTGCAGTAGGTCAAAGGCTTCCGGGCCACGTACCTCGCCCACGATGATGCGCTCTGGTCGCATACGCAGGCAATTCCTAACGAGATCGCGCATCTTGATCTCGCCCTCTCCTTCAAGATTGGGAGGACGTGTCTCAAGTCGAACCACATGCGGCTGCTGGAGCTGAAGCTCCGCTGAGTCTTCACACGTAATGATGCGCTCATCTTCATCGATTGCGGCCGTGAGACAGTTGAGGAGGGTCGTTTTTCCCGAACCCGTTCCACCCGAGATTAGAATGTTGCACCGTACGCGACCAATGATCTCCAGAATGGTCTTCAGAGGCGGAGTGATCGAGCCATATTCGACAAATTGCTCAAGTGTAAGGCGGTCCTTTTTGAACTTACGAATGGTAAGCACAGCACCATCGAGCGCCAGCGGCGGCACGATGACATTCACACGAGAGCCATCTGGCAGGCGCGCGTCGCATATCGGGCTCGATTCGTCGACGCGCCGGCCAACCTGGCTAACTATGCGCTGACAAACATTCAAGAGCTGCTGGTCGTCGGCGAAACGCACGTTCGTTTTCTGAACCTTGCCGTTGACCTCGATGTAGGTCGTGCCCGAGCCATTGACCATGATGTCGGCAATATCGTCGCGCGCCAGAAGCGGCTCCAACGGGCCGTAACCCAGAACGTCGTTGCAGATATCCTCGAGCAGTTCCTCCTGCTCAGTGATAGACATGACAACGTTCTTGATCTGGATGATCTCGCCGACGATATCGCGGATTTCCGCGCGCGACGCCGTATTATCGAGCTTTGCAAGCTGTGTGAGGTCGATCGTATCGATGAGCGCGTTAAAGACTATCGTCTTGACGTCGTAGTAGTCCTCAGAGCGGTGGCTCTTCGAC
>JAUWCP010000149.1 GCA_030609245.1 Hyphomicrobium sp. | reverse complement strand
TGCCGCATTTGGCCGTGCCCACTTAACGCGAAGGATCACAGTAAGGCGCGGCACAACCACAACAGAGCAGTTCGTTCTGAACGCTGGCGGATTGCGCGTGAAGGCACTCGTTGAGAACGCAGCCCCTGTGCCCAATTCCGTGACGTACGACATCTATTCGGATGAGCGCGATCAGTTTGGCAAACGCGCCCGGATCATGAGCCGGGCGAAAACGGATCTCATCATTCGCCTCAACGCCGGCATCTATCACATCGTCTCAACCTATGGGGACGCCAACGCGACGGTGGACGCTGACGTCACGGTCGAGGCCGGAAAACTCACAGAGGCCACAGTGACGCACGCGGCTGCCCGCGTCACCTTCAAGCTTGTGACGCGCGCAGGCGGCGAAGCGTTGCCGGACACCCAGTGGACTGTGCAGACGACCGAGGGCAAAATCATCAAGCGGAGTGTCGGCGCCTTGCCCACCCACATCCTCGCACCTGGCACCTACACCATCATAGCCCGATCTGGGGCACGCGCCTTTAAGCGCGAATTCACACTGGCAAGCGGGGATATTGCCCAAGTCGAAGTGCTGATGCGATAGGCGGCACTGGCCGCATCGCGTACCCTAGAAATCATTCAACACCCAATCCGTCGGACATCCATTGCGCAACATGCGCGCCTCGACCGACTCATGGTCGTCGTGTTGTTTCAGCTCAACGAAGAGTGCGCGTGCGATCTGCCAGTGCTCACAAGCCGTAGTAAGATCGCCATCCTCGTGGGCAAGATCTCCAAGCACCACCCGGGCCCGGCCATGGACCTCGTCTTGATCGGCCGTCGCCGCGTCGCGAATGCTTCTTTGCAACAGCCCCTGCGCCTTGGCCGTCTCGCCGGCTTCGATCATGCGTTGCGCCAGGACGTAGTAGAGGCTCGGCAGCTTGTTAGGCTGCCCCTTCGCTTCTGCCTCGCGAATGGCCTTCTCGATAGAAGGCGTATCAAGGCCAGAGCTGACATCGATCAAACGCTGCGACATAAATGCCAAATCCCCTACAGGTGCTTTGCGGTGACGCTTCCAGACAGCAAGAACGGCGAGCAGCGCCGCCACGACCAGCGCGGTTGCGCAAACGAGGATCCAGGCAGTATCGACCTGCGCAAGCAACTCCCTCATCGTCTTGCCCCATGATTACCTTAACCTATGGGGCTTAACGCGCCCGTTTGGGTTTGTCGCGCGCTGCGCTCAGTAAATTAACGAAAAGGTATTGAGTACATGAGCCCGCCGTTGGTCCACAGATCGTTGAGACCGCGTTCGAGCTTCAGCGGCGACTCCGCTCCCACGGTTCGCTCGAAAATCTCACCATAGTTGCCGACGTTCTTGACGATCTGATAGGCCCAGTCGCGCGGCAAGCCCAGCGCCTGACCGAGATTGGCCTCTAGCCCTAGGAGCCGGCGCACTCGGGGAATCGTGGAGGTGCGCCTGGCGTCGACGTTATTGCTACTCAATCCCAACTCCTCGGCCGCAATGAGCGCCATGAGAGTCCAGCGCACTACCCCAAACCATTGCTCGTCGTCATCACGTACAGCGGGGCCTAAAGGCTCCTTTGTGATGAGCTCGGACAAGATGATGTGATCGTCAGGTTTTGCAAACTTGCTGCGCGCGAGCGCCAGCGCGGTGACATCCCCCGTCAACACGGTACAGCTGCCCGCGGCGTAGGTCTTCACGAGGTCGCCCCAATTCTCCTGAGCGACGGCACGATAACGCATGCCCTTCGCGCCGAAGAATTCAGCCACGGCCTGCTCGCCTCCGGCACCGGGCGTTACGCATACGGAAGCGCCGGAAAGCTCAAGCACGCTTGTCACCGCGTCGCCGCGACGCACAAGGAAACCCTGGCCGTCATAGAATAAGACGCCGGTAAAATGCGCACCCAACTCAGTGTCGCGGCTTAATGTCCATGCGGTGGCGCGCGCTAGAACATCCACGTCACCCGACTGCAGTGACTTGAACCCCTCATTGGAACCCAGCGGCCAGAACTTAACGGCGTCCTTTGTACCGAAGATAGCGGCAGCGAGCGCAGAGCAGAACTCCACATCAAGGCCGGTGCGCTCACGCTCCTCGTCGACCTGCGAGAAACCGGGCTGATCCTGGCCGATCCCACACAAGACATGCCCCCGGGACCGGATTGACTCGAGTGTCGTCGCGTCGACGCTGTAGGCTCCAAACGTTGACAGGAGCGCACCTAACCCAATAGCTGCGGCAATCGAGCGGCGAGAGTGGGGAGATTTTATCATCACGTTACTTTTCAGTGTGGGACGGCGCCCCTGAAGGCGCAAGGGACAGAATGCAGCAGCAAATCGGAGGGTGATTACGGAGGCGGCCTGGCACGTGGCGCCGCGTGCACAAATCCCCCTTAATGGGCCGCCGGTCAAGGCCTTGACCGGGCGCAAAGTTTGCGCCACACGGAGCGGCTTACCGCCGCGAACAGGATCCGCCCAATGTCAACTTCCGACAAGAAACCTCGCGACAAGAAGTCCAGGCACCGCCCTGCCACCGAGGTGGTTCATTTGGGGCGCGACCCTGCGACCGCACACGGATTCGTGAATCCACCCGTCTATCGCGGATCGACCGTGCTTTTCCCCACGGTCGAGAAACTTTGGAAGCGTGACCAAGAGTACACATACGGCCGCACATGCACGCCGACCGTCAAGGCGCTTGAGGAGGCAATCGCGCAAATTGAAGGCGGCGCGGCAACGGAGCTAACCGCATCCGGGTATCAAGCCGTCAGTACCGCAATTTTCGCCTTCGTTGAATCCGGCGATCACATCCTGGTCTCCGACAGTGTCTACAATCCCACGCGCCGGTTCTGCGACCGCCTATTGACCAAGCTCGGCGTTGAGACAACGTACTACGATCCCCTAATCGCCGCCGGCATCGACAAACTCGTGCGACCCAACACGCGGCTGATCTTTACGGAGAGTCCCGGCTCGCAGACCTTCGAGGTACAGGACATCCCCGCCATCGCCGCGGTTGCCAAGAAGCGCAAGTTGTGGCTGCTCCTCGACAATACCTGGGCAAGCCTGCTCTACTTTAAACCGTTCGACCACGGCGTCGACGTGTCGATCCAGGCCGCAACCAAGTACATCGTGGGCCATGCGGACGCCATGCTGGGCGCCATCACCTCCAATGAGCGGGCCGCCAAGCTCGTCGCGAACGCAAAGGATGTCTTGGGCGTGTGCCCCGGCTCGGAGGAAACGTATTTGGGCCAGCGCGGCCTGCGCACGCTCGCCACGCGCCTGGCGCAGCATCAAAAATCCGGGCTGGAGATGGCGCGCTGGCTCGAGGCCCGTCCCGAGGTTGCGCGCGTACTGCATCCAGCACTCCCCAGCCACCCGCAACATGAGATCTGGAAACGCGATTTCCTCGGCGCATCAGGCTTGTTTGGGGTCATCTTGCAGCCCACGAGCGAGAAGGCCCTGGCCGCGATGCTCGACAATTTGGAGCTTTTCAGCATGGGCTTTTCATGGGGTGGCTATGAAAGCCTCGTCATCCCCTTCGACCCCACCTCCTACCGCACGGCCACTCGCTGGCAGGCCGAGGGGCCCGCGCTGCGCTTTCATATCGGCCTGGAGGACGTTGAGGATCTCAAGGCCGACCTTGAGGCAGGCTTCGCGCGACGGGCAGCAGCCAATTGAAGACCCACCGAGGGCCGGCGGTCATCAGTCATTGAAAAGAGCCGCCAGCTCAACTCGGAGCACAGCGACCAGCACCCTACGGCGCAGCACGCTCGACTGGGACGTATTCCCTATCAATTGCGGTAGGCACGGTCGATGTTCTTCACCTTGTCGAAGTTCTTGGCCTCGTCGAGATTCTTCAGGGCGCCAATGCGGGCCGAGTTGACGTCAGCGCCATCAAAGTTCGCGCCCCTTACGTCGGCGCCTGTCAGGTCGGCACCAGCAAGCTCGATGCCCTTGAGATTGGCGCCAACGAGAATGGCGTTCCGCAAAGAAGCAAACTCCATGAGGCTGCGAGAGAGATTGGCATCCACGAAGGAGGCCCCGTCGAGTTTGGCGCTTCTGAATTCACCGCGCATCAGACCCATCGATTGGTTCTTCTCGTCCGGAGAGAAATCCGCTCCGTCGAAGCGTGCATTCACCAGGCTCGCCTTCGAGAGGTTTCCGGCGACCCGCGCCTTGGAAAGGTCTGCGTTATCGAGCGTGGCGCCAACGAGCTGGGTACCAAAGAGGCTCGCACCTCTAAGACTTGCGCCCGTCAGGTTGGCGTCAAGTGCCCAAGCCTGATCGAGAACGACGCCATCGAGATTGGCGCCGGCGAGGTTTGTGCCCATGAGGCGTGCCGTCTGCAGATTCGTACGCCGCAGATCCATATTGGAAAGATCAAGGCCGTTGAGAGACTTTGCGCGCAGATCCAGCACCTCGTCGGGGCCAAGTTTTGCAATTGCCGCTTCAATGTCGCCCCGGCTCATCTCCGCCATAGTGAAGGCATCGGACTTGAGGTCGACCATGTCGAGCATGCTTTGTGCCGAGGCGCCCGCGAATGGAGCGACGGCGATCAAGCCCGCCAAGAGTGCAATCTTGATTTTCATTGTGTCCTAACCAGCCTTTCTGCTCGTGCATATAGTCATAGTCTTGTGGAGCGTCCAGGCGAGATAGCCGGCTACACTGCGACCGCGAGTTGTACGCCGGCAATGATAATGCGCGGCACCTCGCCAGGGCTCGCCGCAACGCCATCGCACAAACATAAGTGATACTCAGAAAGGAGATATGTGACCAAAGTCGCCAATCACGCTAAAATATACTGGTGGCTCCCCACGCTGTCGCGGATGCCAGCCCAGAGCGGCACAAAGCGGCACAGAGCGGCCCAGAGCGACACAGACCGACGTAAAACGGCCTCTTTCGAGCCATCGAGAATTTGAAGCATAACCCATACGTGATGCCCTGCGATGCCAAACCAAGCCTTGATCGACGAGGTGACGTTCCGCGGTCTCGATGAGCGGCTCGCTCGTCGGCTCCTTGCTGAAGCCGGCGCCGAAGGAACGGTTACAAAAACACATCAACTACTTGCACTTGACCTAGGCAGTATTCGCGAGGTCGTCAGTCGCTATTTGGGCGAGTGGGAACGTGCGGGCTGGATTCGCACGACCCGCAGTAAGATTGAAATCCTCTCAAAGGCCGACTTGGTCAGCTATCGCGGAAGAACTTCCACCAGCGGTGCGTTGACTGAATAAAGATCGTCGGATCGAAAGTAGAAGATCATGGCATTAGCATTTCATTTGGTGCGAATAAAAAGGCCTCAAGTGTGTGTTGCGGCAATGATCGCCGTGATGTGGGTCGGTGGTCTCACTTCCGTTGAGGCCGCACGATCGGTTGATAAGAAAATATGTCGAAGAATCACGCAGAGCTACGACCAGATTAGAGCCGGCGCCAATACGATACAGGTTAATCGCGTACTCTTTTCAGCGACGCGGCGAGGATGTGAAGATTTGGCCAAGCGCCTGTTGGCAAACGGCGCATCGCTTATGGCGCGGGACCGTTCAGGCGCAATGCCTTTGAGCCGGGCTGCGGAAGAAGGATGGATTGCACTTGTAACGCTGTTTCTTGATCGCGGCGCGGCCATCAACTCTCGCGATGTCTATGGTTCGACGGCACTCTTTCGTGCCGCCGAAGCAGACCGTCTCGACATCGTTCGCACGCTGCTCGATCGCGGTGCTGACGTCCATATTCGTGGCCGAAAAGGAAATAGCGTGATTGCGGCAGCCGCCTACATGGGCACTCCGGAAATGGTCGAGGTTCTTTTAGAAAACGGGGCAGATCCAATGCTTGTCGATCAGTTCGGCAAGTCGCCTATGTGTTATGCGGCAGGTCGCGGGTTTACTGATGTGGTGCGCGTACTTCTCGACGGCGGCGTCGACGTCAACGCTCGTTACGGCAACGACCTAACGGCATTGATGTGGGCGGCAGGCCATTCCGCAGATGCTGGGTATCTTGATGCATTGGAAGTAATGAACCTGCTTATCTCGCGAGGGGCCCGCATCGACGACAGGGACGATCGCGGGCGCACCGCATTGATGATGGCAGCCGAGCTCGGCCACGATGAAGTCG
>JAUWCP010000264.1 GCA_030609245.1 Hyphomicrobium sp. | reverse complement strand
ACCGAAGGACCCGGCGCTCAAGATCCCGCATATGGGTTGGAATACGCTAACAGTCGTCAACCCACATGCGCTGCTCGACGGGATTAAGACCGGGCCCAGCGGCTTGCACGCATACTTCGTACACTCCTATCACTTGGTGCCCGATGATGCCGCGTCAGTCATCGCGCTGACGGACTATGGCTGCAACGTCACGGCCCTGGTCGCCAAGGACAACATCGCAGGCACGCAGTTTCACCCTGAAAAGAGCCAGACCTTAGGCCTCAAGCTGATCGCCAACTTTCTAAAGTGGCAGCCCTAGAGCAAGATCGTTCTTGATGGAATCGCTCACCAAGCCCAGAAGGTTCCTGGCAAGAACGTGAATCTTGCTCTAAATCAAAAGTGTAGAGACTGATTCACGTTTCACTTGGACGCAATTCGCGCTTCCAAGTGAAACGATCAGGCTCTAGCGGCACCAAACACAACTCTTCGGCACAAACGAAATGGCCGCCCTGAGGGGCGGCCATCGCGCTGTGTCGAGAGAGAGAGAGAAAGAAAAAAGAACCTTTCGCCTCAGCACGCAGTGGCGAGTGGCAGCTCGGGCTGCGTATCGGGGGCCACCGATGCTGGGAAGGCAACGACGTTAGAGTCATCGGTGATTTCGAAGGCTGCGCGCCGCTGGCGGAACCAACGCAGCGCCGTATTGGTGAGCACGGCGTCGTCCTGAACCTCCTGGATCAGAAGGCCGTCATCTGCGGTGAGAAGCGTCGAAAGCCGCGCCTCGATCGTCTCTTCGCGTTCGTCTGTCTTCATGTACCAGGTCTGATCCAGCGGTCGCGCCCAGGAATGGCCGGCGGTCATGATTTCTTGCGCCAGCGCGTGCTTGTTGCGGTGAGGATTCGCGAGGTCATAGGAGATGATGAGGGTGCGCATGGCGGTCTTTCTTTAGGTTTGGGCTTCATGGGGAAACGCCTTTACAAACCCCCGAGGTGCTTCGTTTTTGTCTGCGGAACATAATGGGAACATGCCACGAATCACTGGGCTTGTCCAGCGTTTGTTCTCTTCTTGTTCTGCGTCTGGCCTTCACTGGGTAGGAATGCGGCCGGCAGCGGCGGCACTGCTAATCAAACAGGGCGAGCTGATCGGCATGTGGCCCATGTGAAATGCGCCGGTGCGGACCATAGTCCACGCGATCGATCAGCGAGGGGTAGCGCGCCGCAAACACTTCAAGCGCCTTGTCGCGTGTGCCGGCGAAGCGCACCTCCTCCCAGATCTCGTAGAGGCGGCGCGGATCGCAATCATAACGGCGCACAAGGTCACTGCGGCGGATCCGGAGCCAGCGCGCAATCCAGATATCGACGGCATCCGCTTCGGTTAGCGGACGGCGCGCTGGCAGCGGCGCAGGTGCGGTGAAAAACGCTAGAGCCATGACATACAAAGAGACACGATCGACGCCAGCCTTGACTTCGCTGACCGGGACCTCTCTATCGGTGTCAATGAAAGCAATCTGATGGCTAAAGTTGCGGACGCCATGCGCGCGTGCCGTCGACCCATGAGAGTCCCTTGATCCTCTTTCCCGCTATCGACCTCAAAGACGGCCAATGCGTACGCCTCAAGCTCGGCGAAATGAGCGAGGCGACCGTCTTCAATGACGACCCGTCAGCGCAAGCGCGCACGTTCCAGGCCCAAGGGTTTCAATACCTGCACATTGTCGACTTGAACGGCGCGTTCGAAGGCAAGCCTGTCAACGCTGACGCAGTCGATGCGATCCTGGCCGCGGTCGATATTCCCGTGCAGCTCGGTGGTGGTATCCGCGAGCTTGAAACGATCGAGATGTGGCTCTCCAAGGGTGTTTCGCGCGTCATTCTCGGCACCGCTGCCGTAAACAACCCCGACGTCGTAGTGCGGGCGTGCAAAACCTATCCTGGGCGCATCGCCGTTGGCATCGACGCTAAGGACGGCAAGGTTGCGGTTGAAGGGTGGGCGCAAACGAGCGCGTTGACTGCGGGCGAGCTTGCACGCCGCTTCGAGGATGTGGGCGTTGCCGCCATCATCTATACGGACATCGAACGCGACGGCATCATGAAAGGGCTCAACTTCGAGGCCACGGCGGCGCTGGCGAGCGCAACCAAAATCCCGGTTATTGCCTCAGGCGGGCTCGCCTCCATCGAGGATGTCGAAGCGTTGATGCGACCGGAGTACACTATGCTTGAAGGCGCCATTATGGGCCGCGCCCTTTACGACGGCCGCATAGATGCGCGCGAGGCTTTAGCCCTCACGAATGCAGCCTAAAGGGCGTACGACTAACGTGCTCAAGACCCGCATCATCCCTTGTCTCGACGTCAAAGACGGCCGCGTCGTCAAAGGTGTCAACTTTGTCGATCTCATCGACGCGGGCGATCCTGTGGAAGCAGCTGCCGCTTACGATGCCGCAGGCGCCGACGAACTTTGCTTTCTCGACATTACGGCGAGCCACGAAGAGCGCGACACAATCTTTCACATCGTCGAACAAACCGCTGAGCGCTGCTTCATGCCTCTGACTGTCGGCGGCGGCGTGCGCACAATCGCCGACATCGGCCGGTTGCTCAACGCCGGTGCCGACAAAGTGTCGATCAACACCGCGGCGGTGACGAATCGCGAGTTCGTGAAAGAAGCCTCCGAAAAGTTTGGCAACCAGTGCATCGTCGTCGCCATTGATGCCAAGAAGGTGTCGAAGCCGGGCGAGCCCAATAAATGGGATATCTTCACGCATGGCGGGCGCACGCCGACGGGCATCGACGCTATCGAGTACGCGAAAGAGGTAGTGGCTTTGGGCGCGGGCGAAATCCTGCTGACCTCCATGGACCGCGACGGCACGAAATCCGGCTTTGATCTCGATCTGACGCGTGCCATCTCGGACGCCGTGAGCGTGCCTGTCATCGCCTCAGGCGGCGTGGGCACGCTTGATCATCTTGTCGAGGGCGTCACTAAGGGCGGTGCAAGCGCAGTGCTTGCTGCTTCGATCTTTCATTTCGGTACGTATTCGATCGCGCAAGCCAAAGAGCACATGGCAGCCGCGGGCATTGCGGTTCGACCGCCCGGCTAGAGCAAGATCGTTCTTGATGGAATCACTTAAGCCTTCGCCCGGGAGGTCTCCGACAGATAAGTGAATCTTACTCTAAATCAAAAGTGTAGAGACTGATTCACGTTTCACTTGGACCGGCTCAAGTGCGTCCAAGCGAAACGATCAGGCTCTAGGCTTAGGCTAGCCGAAGGCGCCCCAGTGGTGGGTTATGCCGGTGCCAATATCGCGCACGAGCTCATAGGCCTTCTCCATGGGCTCCAGGATCT
>JAUWCP010000009.1 GCA_030609245.1 Hyphomicrobium sp. | reverse complement strand
CGTTATCCTGGCGGTTGTCGCGTTGCCCGTTGCGACCGTTTTCATACTTGCGCTCGCGCCCGAAGAAAACATCTGGCCGCACCTGTTGCGCACCGTCCTTCCCGGCGCAGTTGTGCGAACGCTGTTATTGGCCGGCGGCGTTGCCGTGATCGCGTTCGCCGTCGGCACGGCAACGGCGTGGCTCGTCACCATGTATCGCTTCACCGGCCGCGAAATCCTCGACCGCCTCTTGGTGCTGCCGCTCGCTGTGCCGACCTACATCGTGGCATATTGCTACGTTGAGCTCTTTGACTATGCCGGGCCGGTTCAGACAGGCATGAGATCATTCTTCGGTTGGACAAGCCCAACTGACTATTGGTTCCCCCAAGTACGCTCTCTTGGCGGCGCCGTATTCATTTTCGCTTCAGTACTTTACCCCTATGTCTACCTCACCGCGCGCGCGAGTTTCGCCCAGCAATCGGTGTGCGCGCTGGAAGT
Organism: Hyphomicrobium sp.; assembly: GCA_030609245.1. GTDB lineage: Bacteria > Pseudomonadota > Alphaproteobacteria > Rhizobiales > Hyphomicrobiaceae > Hyphomicrobium_A. Next base: position 21,642 of record JAUWCP010000009.1, on the reverse strand, counting down.
CGCGCGCACCTTGGGGCGCTCGCCACTTGGCGCATTTTTCGAAGTTGCACTCCCGCTTGCCCGCCCGGCGATAGCCGCCGGCGTCGCGCTCGTCATCATGGAGTGTCTGAACGATTTGGGTGCCGTCCAATACCTCGGTGTCGACACGCTAACGGCGAGCATTTATGCGACTTGGCTGCAGCGATCAAACCTTGGTGGCGCGGCCCAGCTTTCCGCCATCATGCTGGTGTTCGTCGCCGCACTGTTCGCTATCGAACGCAAGGCGCGTTCTGGAGCGCGCACGCATCATACCACGGGCCGTTATCGCGCGATCCCCTTCCAAGATCTTCAAGGGTGGCGGGGCGCGGCCGCAGCAATGCTGGCCGCCTTGCCGGTTCTGTTCGGGTTTGTCGTGCCGCTCGTCGTGCTCGCTCAGAATGCAATGACTCATACTTCAGGAGCCATCGCTGGGGGCTACATATCGGCCGCCCGTAACAGCCTGCTGCTTTCTTGCATCGCAGGTTTCGTCGCGGTTGCCGTCGCGTTAACGCTAGGATACGCGCTTCGGGTTGCTGGCAATGGCTTCATTCGTCCCGCAGTGCGTCTCGCCGGACTGGGTTATGCCATTCCCGGCACCGTGTTGGCGATCGGCCTGCTTATTCCCCTTGCGGCGATCGATAACCGCGTAGACGCGATCTTTCGCAGCACTTTTGGTATCTCAACCGGACTTTTGCTCTCCGGCTCGCTGATCGCCATCACGCTCGCCTACGTGATCCGCTTTCTGGCGGTCGCATTAGGGCAAATCGAAGCTGGGCTGGGGCGAATTTCTCCAAGCCTAGACGCAGCGGCCCGCACGCTTGGTGAGACGGCCCTTTCAACGCTCTGGCGTGTCCATTTCCCGCTGTTGCTACCACCACTCGGTGCCGCCGCGCTCCTCGTTTTCGTCGACTGCATGAAGGAACTGCCGGCCACTCTGCTCTTGCGTCCATTCAACTTCGAGACGCTTGCGACGCACGTCTACACGCTTGCGTCGATTGAGCAGCTAGAGCAAGCAGCGCTCGGTGCGCTGACGATCATACTCGTCGGACTGATACCGGTGCTGCTATTGCACAGAGCGATCGCGGGTGGACGGCCGGGAACTCGCGCCATCTGAATTCGCTCCGGCTAAAGAGATCGTCTCGTCACGTCGCGCAGCATCCTTGCGGCAAGTCGATGCCGGCGTTCGCCCCGTGACACCGGCTCCCCCCTAATCTGAATGGGCTCACGCACGTTGAACATGTGCCCCGCGCCATATTGTTGTCATCGCAACTTGAAATCTACAAAGTGACAATAACGCGCGAGGGCGCATCTGGGTTGCTCAACGGCTAGTGATCATCTGGCGCCACACCCAAAGCTCGTCGACAAGATAGGGCAAGCACTTATGCACGCTCGCATTTCGAACAAAAGCAGTATACAAAGTGATTCGGGGCGTTGGAAAACCGTCTCTCGTCGACGCACCAGGCAGTGGAACGCTTGCACGCCGCGCCGGCCAGCTTTAGAAATGTCCACGTCCCAAAACGCGCTTAAGGACATCCGGGCCGCCTGCTTCAAAGTGGGCAGACGGTATAGGCTGGCAACGAGTGGCGAACGCTAAGACGGCAGGGTCCATGAAAACCCCCAGGCAATCGCTGCGGCGCTTTTTGGTGTCAGTCGCGATTTTGTGCTGCCTGATAGGTCTTGTAGCAGCGCCCGTCTTCATTGGCGGCCGCCATCCTGATCTGTCGCTCAAGAGCGCCGCCGTCTTTGCCGCCTCGACCGACAGCTATAGCCTCAGCTCTCCCGTTCGGCTACTTCAAACACCGCGCATCGAACTGGAAAGCGGAACGATTTCCATACCCCAGAACAGCACTGGTCTGGCGCGCAGCGGCGAAATGATTGCGCGGTTCATCACGGGCAGCAGTTCGCGCATTGCCCTCAAGGATGCAAAGCTCTCTGCCGACTTCTCGGGGTCTGGAATAACCACCTTGAACAAGGCGACGCCTGGTGGCGTGGCGCCACTGGTCGCGATATTCCAGGATCTGAAATTCGACTCACTAACCGTGAGCGACAGCACGGTTCACCTGAAGTTGGCCGACGGCAGCACCCTTGCGCTTCATGACTTGACAGCCGATGTCACATCGAATCGGGAAGGTGTTGTCCATGCGGAAGGCTCATTTATCTTTCGCGGCGAAAAGGTTGCCTTCGATACGACGTTTGCTACCAACCTCGACGCTAAGAGCGGCGCACGTCTGGTCGCCGCCTCGGTGAAAAGCCGATTGCTCGCAGTAAATTTCGACGGCTACTACATGCTGGGAGAGAACCCGCGGCTGCTTTCGCAGCAGGGCGATTTGAAAATTCCCAGTTTGCAGGAGGCCGCCAACTGGATCGGAGTCACTTGGCCTTCAAGCCCCGGATTTAAGGACTTCCACGCCAAAGGCCAGCTTGAGTGGGTCAATCGCACCATCACGTTCCAAGATGCGGTGGTGCAGATGGATGGCAATGAGGCCACAGGCACGCTGTCGGTCAACTTCAGCGGCGAGCGTCCCGCGATTGAGGGCACACTCGGATTTAAGACACTCGACCTCACCAGTTACTTTCGTTCCGGCGACGACGTCGCACAAACGTCTAGCGAGAGCCTGCTTTCGCTGGTGAGCACTGCAACTGACCTCAATTTCCCGCTCGTGGGAGCCGTTGACGCCGACTTGCGCATCTCTTCGCATAGCGTCGTTGTTCCTGGCGTGACCATTGGGAGCACCGCGGCGACGATCTCGCTGAAGGGTGGCAAGATGATTGCCGACGTTGCCGAGTTGGAAATCGACGACGGCACGCGCGGTGGCGGCCAGCTGCGCATCGACATGAATGGGCCCCAGCCCAGCTACGACATCCGCGGCAAGCTCCAGGATTTGGATATCGGCCGCGCAGCGCGGGCGATCTTCGGTCACGCAACGATCCAAGGCCGGGGGGATGCGATCGTCGAAATTTCGGCAACCGGCGACACCGGCACGAGCCTGCTCAACTCGCTCAGCGGCAAACTTTACGTGACCATGAACGACGGCGGAAGCATCGGCCTCGATATCGATCAGCTTTCCGCCGCGGTGACGTCACCCGAGGCGCAGAACACTTGGACAACGGCTAGCACGGGCGCCATGCCCGTCGACCACCTCGACGCACGCTTTGCAGTTGTGAATGGTGTCATTCGCACCGAGAGAGTCTGGGCAACGGCCGGTGAGCGCGCGGTGGAGGCACAGGGCGCGATCAATCTTTCTGCGCGAATGTTGGATCTCAGCCTGGTGATCGGCGACCGGCCCGCGGCCGACGCAGCCGAAGACGCAAGGCCTGAGCCGCGCGTCGTCATCGACATGCATGGGCCGTGGAAAGAGCCCAGCTTGCGTCCTGGCCTGTTTCCGAGGAACGGAATGCGCGGTCCGCAATAAGGTCTGCAGAGACCCAATTAGTCTCCTTAGCCTCACAACAGTTTTGCAATTTTCTCCGCTGCGGCGCGGCGCTCATCCGCCGTCATGTGCAAGCCGCACTTGGTGCGCCGCCATAACACGTCGTCGGGCTCGCACGCCCATTCCTGTTCGATAAGGTAGCAGACCTCCCGCTCCGTCAGGCCGCCGCCCAGCGCAGCGCCCAGATCCGACTCTCGTTTCGCATCACCCAAAACATCATCGACGAATGATCCATAGCGGCGCGCGAGGCGATCGAGGAAATCTGCATTGAAGGCCGGACGGCTCTTGCACAGTCGCTGCACGAATCCGGACAGGCCGCCCTCACCAAGATTACCGCCAGGCAACGTTGCGTTTGCCGTCCACGCCGGTCCCATGGGTGGCAGGTGGGGTGCCAACCTGGCAAGACCCGCCTCAGCCAGACGCCGGTAGGTGGTAAGCTTACCTCCGAGTACGGTCAGCAGCGGCGGCTTACCCGGTTCCGCGCTTAATTCGAAGCGGTAGTCACGCGACACAGAGGATGGGTCGGCAGATTTGCCGTCATCGTAAAGCGGGCGCACGCCTGAGTACCTCCAGACGATGTCGGCGCGCGTCAACGGTCGCGCGAAGAATTGGTTCGCTAGATTGAGAAGATAGTCCTCCTCGTCCTCTCCGATCGCCGCGTCCGCTGGATCTCCAGAAAAGGGAATGTCAGTTGTGCCGATAAGCGTGAAGCGCTTTTCGTAGGGGATCGCAAATACGACTCGCCCGTCTGCGCTCTGACAGACGTAGGCGTCTTGCGCGCCCGCAATACGCGGCACCACGATGTGACTGCCTTTGACAAGTCGAAGCGGCTCTTTGACGGGATGGTCGCCGCCGCCAAACCTGTTCTCTACGTCTTGAAGCCAAGGACCGGCGGCATTGACGAGAGCCCGTGCACGCACCTCACGATTCCCAGCGCGCCCTTTCAGCGTAAGGCGCCATAAAGCACCGTCGGCAATCATTGCCTCGACGCGCGTGCGTGTCTCGATTACAGCACGCTTTTGCGCGGCCGCTCGCGCATTGAGCACGACAAGGCGCGCGTCGTCGACGTGGCAATCCCAATAGGTGAACCCACTTGTCAGATCGCCGCGCAAGGGCCTGCCGGCGGCATCCTGCCTTAGATCTAGAGAGCGCGAGCCCGGCATGCGCTGGCGGCGGCCCAAATGATCGTAAAGAAAGAGCCCAGCGCACAGCAAAAGCCACGGCCGGCCACCGGGCACTTGCGGGAGCACGAAGCGCTGCGGCCAGATGATGTGCGGCGCCTTGGCGAGCAGCACTTCGCGCTCCTGCAGCGCCTTACGCACCTGCCGGAATTCGAAATATTCCAGATAACGCAAGCCACCATGAACGAGCTTTGAGCTGTGCGAGGATGTCCCGCTCGCAAGATCGCCCATTTCGACCAGCAGCACGGAAAGGCCGCGCCCGGCCGCGTCGGCCGCAATACCCACGCCGTTGATGCCGCCGCCGACAACAGCCAGATCGTAGATCATGGTGTCCTTTTACCGGCTAGGTGCACGACGGGTTTCGGGCGAAACGAGCATCCTACCCTGCTTGAATGCCGATGTTAGCACGGGAGGCGTTAGGAACGCGTTGCCCTGCAAACGGCATTGCCTCTGTCAGGACCGATCGCCCGCGCCAGCCGACGTGGCCAACGACACGGCGAGAATTGCGATGAATCCCACGGGCAGCGCCAAAAGAGCCGCAGCGAGATTGGGCACGCCCCACCAGTTGGCCATCGTTTGCGCGTGGCCATCGAGCGTCGCCCATGCCGCATCCTTTGCCGCGCCGGGCTCGGCGGCCATCCATGCTTGCTTCAGCTCATTAAAGGTCTCCACCGCCATCGGTCCGGAGTTGGAGAGAAAGCCCCACGTCTCGCAGAAGCTTACGGCGAAGAAGCGCGTTGCCACCAGATAGTAGAGGCAGATCGCAAAGCCGAAGAGCATCGCGGCACACGCGCCCCAAGCGTTCGCCCGCTTCCACCACAGTCCGAAAACAAGCGCGGGGAATAGGCCAGCGGCGGAAAGCGTGAAGGCCCAAGTCGCCACGTCGAGGATGCTGCCCGGTCGCGTCGTTGCAGCAAAGGCCGTGGCGACCACGGCAAGGGCAGCGATCGCGCGAGGGACGAGCCATCTTGAGATCGGCGCGGGATGGCCCTCGGACCACTCGTCCCCGGCGAATGTCTGGACGATTGTCAGCAGCGGGCCGTTCGCAGCGGTCAGAGCCGTCGCAAGGAGGGCCGAGGTGATGAACCCGGTGAACCAGTGCGACAGCCCCGTGATCTCCGGCATCGCGAGAACGATCATGTCCGTATGCAGGGTCAAATCCTGGAGTCGCAACATACCGTTTCCATCCGGCACGTCGGCGCAGGCGCGCGCAACAGTGGCGGCGTCGGTCGCAGCTTGGCCGCAGATTTGAACAAGTCCGAGTTTGCCATAGGCAAAGATCCAGGCCGGCAGATCGACAAGCTTCATCCCTTCAGCAATCGACGCGTAAAGATTGAGCTTGGTGAAAGCCGCGCAGGCCGGGAGGGCTGCGAGAAGCAGACCGGCGACGAGCAGCGCCCAGACGGTCGACCATCTCGCTTGGCGCACCGGCCCAATCAGCAAGTGTCGCGACAGCACGCTCGGCAAAGATGCCAATCCGGCGGCCAGTCCCACAACGATGCCAAAGAAATTCAAAGGGCTCAGCGTCAAAAACGACGTGAGCATCGGCTTCATGAAAACGGGGTCAGCCAGCTCTTGCTCAAGCAGAGACTCCTCGAAGTTCTGGATCTGCCAAAGAGCCTTGCCGTAGGCGATCTGGGGCACGGGCAGCCCGTACCTTTGCAACGCAAGCGTGATGAGGGGGGCGAGAAAAGCTGCAAGCAGAAATAGGAAGAGAATGCCCCTGACCCAGGCCGTGACCGCCATCTGGCGCAGCAAGAAGCACAACAGCAGCGCGACTGCTCCAACAAAGACGGCAACCTGAAACTCAAGCCCGAGGAGGCGCGCGCCGATGAGACCGGCCGCAAGCAATTGGGCAACGAGCAGGGCCGCCATCGAGACGACAACAATCGCGCTTGAGAAGATCCGCGGAGCCAGTCCCCCATACCGTTCGGCGAAGAATGCAGGTATCGACGTCGCTTTGAAACACGGCAGTCGCGGCGCGATGAGAAGCTGAAGCAGTAGATATCCCGCGCCAAGACCCAGCACGAAAGCTAGGCCGTCCTGGCCCCACGCGAAGACCGCGCCAACGAGACCAAATACGAACGCCGCCGAAATCGTGTCAATGCTGAGAGCCAGTCCGCGAAAGAAGGGCGGCGCGCCGAGCTTACGCGCATCCGGCGCGAAAGCTTCTAGCTTCGGTGCAAGCAAGGCAATACTCAGCGCCAATGCAGCGCCCAAGATAAAGAAGCCCGCATTGATGCCCGCAAGACCGAGCCATAGTTTCATGAGGAGCAGAAGCAGCAACGCCGCCACACCAACGCCCGAAGCGAGCAGCAGCGCCATCGTGACGAGGCGCCATCCAGTCTGCGCAATCGAGCTGTCTTGTTTCGGCGTCATGGAAACCGTGCCCTTAATCGTCCCGACTTTCTCGCGCATCAATCCGATCTTGGCGCCATGCCGAGACAATCGCGATGAGCAAGAAGGCAATCAGGGCGCCCTGAGCGAGCATGTAAAAGCCCAGCGGGAAGCTTATGAAGTCGATGAGATTAAGCGGCTGGACGATGAGCGGGATTGCAAAGGCGATCAACGCCCAGAGCGAGAGCGCCAACGCGGGGAACCGGCGCGCGCGCCCTTTAGGCGGAGCCTTGTCGGATTGATCAGAACCGGCAGACACCGAGTCTCCCCTCATTCGCCCATTCGCATCGATGGCCGCCAAAGTGTGCCGCGTCGACTTTGCCGCCGCACAAGCTCCTCAGGCTTTGCGACAAAGCGATGGCAGCCTTGCACCCGCCCGCTTTAATTGGTGCGCAATCGAGCTGTGGAAGGCCATCAATGTAGGGAAAACGAAATGCGGGGCGATGCCAAAGGCATCCCCCCGCTGGAGATCAACTCCCTAGACTTGGACCATTTTGTTTTTTTTGGAGACCGAACGGCTGATCCTTGATTCGTCGGCTGGGGCACAATGTGCGAGCTGAGTAACTGCGTCAAGCAGACTCGTGCATCTCCTTAATACGAATTACAGTAAATCCGTACACACGGCCTTCCGGAAGAATGACCGAGGTATATCCCACGTTGAGCCTAAGGATTTCGGACGATGTATCCACTGCCCAAGCGCGTGACAAGTTGTCGTTTGAAAGGGCATTAGCGGGAGGCCAATACAGTCTCGACTGAATAGAAATGCGGCATTCGCACGGGTTGTCGTCTGTCGGCTAACTTTAGCCTCCGAGCGGGGCCGTGAGCGAGGCAGGTTTGGCACGACTTAACCCATTTGGACCCTCTCTTGTGTTAGGCTGAGGTGCCTTCGGATCCCCCACTCTCCGGCGTTGAATGTGAAGCAGAACCGCATCTTACTGATCATCGGTGGCGGCATTGCCGCTTACAAGTGCCTGGACCTCGTCCGCCGCTTGCGCGAACAGGGTGTATCCGTACGCGCCGTCATGACGCGAGCGGCTGCTGAGTTCGTCACGCCGCTTTCCGTCGGAGCGTTGACCAACGATCGTGTCTTCACGGACCTTTTTGACCTGAACGACGAGCGCGAAATCGGCCACATCTACCTTTCCCGCGAGGCCGATCTTGTAATCGTTGCTCCTGCGACGGCGGATCTGTTGGCCAAGATGGCTGGTGGGCATGCCGACGATCTGGCTAGCACCATTTTGATGGCGACCGACAAGCCTGTCCTGGTGGCACCGGCGATGAACCCGCGTATGTGGCTGCACCCTGCCACCCAGAGAAACGTCAAACAGCTCAAAAACGATGGCATTCATTTCGTCGGGCCGAACGTGGGCGAGATGGCCGAACGCGACGAGGCCGGTCCTGGACGGCTTGCCGAAGTGCCCGAGATCATCGCGGCGGCAGAACCGCACCTCGCAAACAGCCCTATCGCGCGCTCCGTCACGCCCCTGCACGCCAAGCGGCCGCTGACCGGTCGCCATGTACTGGTGACCAGCGGACCCACGCACGAGCCGATCGACCCCGTGCGCTATATCGCTAACCGCTCATCAGGAAAGCAAGGCCATGCCATTGCCCAGGCCGCATTCGCGCTCGGTGCGCGCGTGACACTCGTCACCGGCCCCGTCACGCTCCCCGATCCGGAGGGCATAAAGACCGTCCACGTGGAAACCGCTCAGCAAATGCTCGAAGCCGTGCGCCGTGGTCTGCCGGCCGATATTACAGTGTTCGCTGCCGCCGTCGCAGACTGGCGATCGGCCACCACATCCCGCCAGAAAATCAAGAAAACCGGCGATCGCCCTGTCATCGATCTCGTTGAGAACCCAGATATTCTCGCGACCGTCGCCAATCTTGAAGCAGAACGGCCACAGCACGTCATCGGCTTCGCTGCGGAAACGCACGACGTGATCGCGTATGCCAAAAAGAAGCTATTGGCCAAGGGGGCGGATTGGATCGTAGCCAATGACGTGTCATCGACGACGCGCGTTCTGGGCGGCGACAACAATGCCGTGCACGTTGTGACCCCAGAGAGCGTGGAGAGTTGGCCGCAAATGTCGAAGGATGAGGTAGCCGAGCGCTTGATGCTGCGAGCAGCCGAACACTTGAGACGAACGACGGCGGCAGCGGAATGACAGTCGCGCGTAAAACGGCCGGCATCCGCGTGCGCGTCGTGCGGCTTGAGCATGCGCTGAAGCTGCCCCTGCCGGCCTACCAATCGAAGGGTGCCGCCGGTCTCGACCTCGTCGCCGCTATCGATACCCAACACCCGCTCACGCTCGCGCCGGGCGCGCGTGCACTCGTGCCGACCGGGCTGATCCTCGAATTGCCGGCAGGGTACGAAGCGCAGGTGCGCCCGCGTTCCGGCCTCGCGCTCAACTACGGGATCACTGTTCTCAACAGCCCCGGCACCATCGACAGCGACTATCGTGGCGAGGTGTCGGTCGTACTCGCGAATCTGGGGTATGCGCCGTTTGAAATCCGCAGAGGCGAACGTATCGCTCAGCTGGTCATTACGCCCGTGGCGCGCGCCAATCTCGTTGAGGTCTCGAAAATCTCCGATACGGCACGCGGCGAAGGCGGCTTCGGATCGACTGGATCCGCGTCTGCGAAAGCCAAACAGACCCACAAAACTGCGGAAAAAAAGAAAGCGGTACCCGCAAAGAAGACATCGGTAAAATCTCGTTCGCGCAGCGGTGATGGAGGCTAACGGTGACGGCCTGAGCGCGTTCGTCACTCGAAACGGTTGTACTTCGTGATACTCTGGAAGTTATGAATTTTGGCCGCAAGAAGCCACGTCAAAAAAAACGGGCGGGAACGGACAAGACAAGGCAGGACCTTATGAACGACACCACTGAAATCAAAACGCTTGCAGCCACCAAGAAATGGGGGAGAGGGCAGGTTTACGACTCGATAGCCGAAACGATCGGAAACACACCCCTCGTCCGGCTGTCGAAGATTATGGCCCAGGCCAAGTCCAAAGCCGACATTCTGTTGAAGCTGGAGTTCTTCAACCCGCTCTCGTCGGTGAAGGACCGCATTGGCGTCTCCATGATCGACACTCTGGAAGCAGAAGGGCGCATCACACCCGGCAAAACGGTCCTGGTCGAGCCCACCTCAGGCAACACGGGCATCAGCCTGGCCTTCGTTGCCACAGCCCGTGGTTACCGGCTGATTCTCGTCATGCCGGAATCGATGTCTATTGAGCGTCGCAAGATCCTCACCTATCTCGGTGCGGAGCTGGTGCTGACGCCTGCGGCTGGCGGGATGCCCGTTGCGGTGGAGCGCGCCAATGAACTGGCCAAGACGCTTCCCAATGCTGTCATTCCCGGACAGTTCGACAACCCCGCCAACCCACTCGTGCATGAGAAGACGACGGCGGAGGAGATCTGGAACGACACTGGCGGCAAGGTCGACGTCCTCGTCATCGGCGTCGGCACAGGTGGCACGCTTACAGGTTGCGCGCGCGCGCTCAAACCGCGCAAACCGGACCTCAAAATCATCGCCGTGGAACCGACGACAAGCCCGGTGCTGTCTGGCAAACCGCGCGGGCCGCACAAGATCCAGGGCATCGGCGCTGGCTTCATACCCTCCGTCCTCGACACGAGCTTCATCGACGAGATCGTCACCGTGTCGAGCGAGATGGCGTTCGACGTATCGCGCATGCTGGCCAAGGTCGAAGGCATTCCTGGCGGCATCTCGACCGGCGCCAATTTGGCGGCTGCGCTCAGCGTGGCCGAACGCCCGGAGATGGCCGGCAAGACCATCGTGACGTTTGCCCCATCCTGCGCAGAGCGTTACTTCTCGAGCGATCTCTTTGTCGATCCCGACGCCAATCCCGCCGCTTAGCGGGTATTGGGCCGATCCTGGACGCTGAACGTTTGCGGGGAGTAGTCTCGCACGCATGCAGGATAACGCACCATACATCCTGACCGCCGACGAAATAGAGCGCTACAAGCGTCACCTTGTCTTGAGGGAAGTCGGCGGCCAGGGTCAGCAGAAGCTCAAGGCCGCCCGTGTGCTGGTCATCGGCGCAGGCGGCCTTGGCTCGCCCGTCGCGATGTACCTTGCAGCCGCCGGTGTCGGCACGATCGGCATCATCGATCACGAAAAGGTCTCGCTCGATAATCTGCAGCGGCAGATCGTGCACGATACGGCCCATGTCGGCGAGCCGAAGGTGGCAAGCGTTGCCGCAACACTCACACGGCTCAATCCGCATGTCCGGGTCGAGCAGATCAAGGCCCGCCTTGATTCATGCAATGCGCTTGACGTGATCTCTGACTACGACATCGTTGCTGACGGCTCCGACAACTCCGAAACCCGCTACCTCGCTTCAGATGCTTGCTACTTGGCTAAGCGAACGCTGATCTTCGCTGCTGTCGGGCCGTTCGACGGCTACGTGTCGACATTCAAGCCGCATGAGCGGACCCCAGAGGGCACGCCCTATCCCACGTACCGCTGCCTCTTCCCCGAGGCGCCGCCGCCGGGGACCGTGCCCAACTGCGCCGAAGTTGGTGTGCTGGGCTCAATCGTAGGCGTTATCGGCACGTTGCAAGCGACGGAAATCCTGAAGGAAATTCTAGGGATCGGTGAGAGCCTGGCCGGCCGGCTCCTAATCTACGACGCCCTGGCCGCACGCTTTGAGACGCTCAACGTCGCCTGGGACCCGGACAATCCGCTCTCGGGGCGCAAGCCTTCGATCAAGGATCTGTCGATCCATTCGCTCGCGCCCGGCGTCACGCCATCCTCTGCGACGGCGGACTAATACGCCACAAGCGCATTGTCTCTAGAGCATCGCCGCGTGAACGCGATCGGGCGGCGTGTGACCATCGAGAAACGTTTTGATGTTGATGATGACCTTCTCGCCCATGTCGATACGGCCTTCAATCGTCGCTGAGCTCATGTGCGGAAGCGCCACGACGCGATCGGAGTTCAGGATCTTCGGGTTCACCGCCGGTTCGTGCTCGAATACGTCGAGGCCCGCGCCTGCAATCGCACCCGCCTCGATCAAGCGCGCCAGCTCGTTCTCGTCGATAACCTCGCCGCGCGCAGTGTTGACGATGTAGGCCGAGGGCTTGAGCAGCTTAAGCCGCCGCGCCGACAAGAGATGATATGTGCCGGGTGTATGCGGGCAGTTGATCGAGACGATATCCACCCGCGTCAGCATCTGATCCAGGCTCTCCCAATAGGTCGCTTCGAGCTCTTTCTCGATGGCTTGTGAGAGCCGCCGCCGATTGTGATAGTGGATCTGTAGTCCAAATGCCTTTGCGCGCCGCGCCACGGCCTGACCGATACGCCCCATACCGACGATGCCGAGTCGCTTACCGTAGATGCGATGGCCAAGCATCCACGTGGGCGACCAGCCGCCCCAGTGGTTCTGGGCATTCTTCAGATAGGTCGCCCCCTCCGAAAGGCGTCGCGGCACGGCCAGGATTAGCGCCATGGTCATGTCGGCTGTGTCCTCGGTAAGGACGCCAGGCGTATTGGTGATGGTGATTCCGCGATTGCGCGCGGTATCAAGATCGATATTGTCGACTCCCGTCCCGAAGTTGGCGATCAGGCGTAGCTGGGGACCGGCCTGAGAAATGACCGCGCGGTCGATGTGATCGGTAACGGTGGGCACCAGCACATCGGCAATCTTCAAGGCCTCTGTGATCTCCGCCCGCGTCATCGGCATATCGTCGACGTTGAGCCTGGCGTCGAACAACTCGCGCATTCGGGTCTCGACGACATCAGGCAACTTGCGCGTAACGATGACTATGGGCTTCCGAGCGCTATTCGGCATAGGGGGTTCCGATGTTGCCTAATTCTTGGCGTTGAGCGACCGCTCAACCGCCGGTGCTAGGGTCTCACCGATGGTTGAGCCCCCGTGTCTAACAGATGGCCATTGGGATGACAAAGTGGCCGATAGGGTATCTGCGTAAAGGAAGGAATGTGACCCTTTCCGCTCCAGGGCGTCAGACGCCGGACTTGCCACGCATCGGCGAATCTTGGCTTTGCCTTACGCGATGAGCAAAGGAATGTTGATGCCGGACAGGATGCGCAGGGCTGTGATCCTCACGATGCTGGTGACCATGCTGGCAGGGGTGCCAGTTGCATGGGCACACGCCGGCGGGACCAAGAACCGCACCTTCCCCGGCGGCAGCGGCCTCGCCGTTCCCCGCTACGTCAGCTTGAAATCCAGCCGGGTCAACATGCGCAAAGGTCCTGGGACCGACTATCCCATCGTTTGGGTCTACCGCCGCGCGGGACTGCCGCTGGAGATCATCAAGGAATTCGAAGGCTGGCGCCAGGTACGCGACGCGGACGGTGCAACCGGCTGGGTACTGCAATCCTTGCTATCGGGACGCCGCACCGCACTCGTGCTGCCTTGGGAGGTCAAGGAGGGCACCAAAGCGCCGCAAGTTGCATTGAGAACGGATGATCACGAAAGAGCACGTCCCGTCGCGATGGTCGAGGCAGGCGTTATTGTCAACCTCTCGTCGTGCGACGGCCGATGGTGCCGCGTCAATATCGACCAGTTCCGCGGCTACATCGAGCAGAAGAAGCTCTGGGGCGTCTACGAAAATGAGCGCATCAATTAGCCCACCGCGAGACCGGCACAAGCGCGATCAGCGGTCTTTCTTCACAACACGCACAACCACGTCGATGTGACGGATCTCCGTTCCCTCGGGCGGCTCAGGCACACCGTCAACGCGGATCGAATTGGCTGGAATGTCGCGCAGTTCTCCTTCGGATTCGAAGAAGAAGTGGTTGTGATTCGACGTGTTGGTGTCGAAATACGCTTTGGCGCCGTTGATCGCCAGTTCGCGCAACAGCCCGGCGCGCGTGAACTGATGCAGCGTATTGTAGACAGTGGCAAGCGAGACATGATGCCCAATCGCCGCCGCCTCGGCGTGCAGCAACTCTGCCGTCACGTGCCGATCCTCGCCCTCGAACAGGAGCGCTCCGAGCGTCAGGCGCTGGCGCGTGGGGCGCAACCTGACTTGCCGCAGCAATCTAGTTGTGCGGTGAGCGTCCGAATTCTGATGTTTTCGCGTTGCCGTGTCAGTCATGCGTTCTACGAGACGGTGCCGAATTGCTGTCTTTTTTCCGCGCCAGGGACTGCTATTGCCTAGACAAAACAGGCGCAAATTCCAAGCATACAAGTCAAGTATAGTATAAGGATCCCGCAGGCGGCCTGCAACTCGGACCCAAGCGGCTCAGGAAGCGGCGGAACGTCGCTTGTAGTTGGGCCGCTTTGCCTTTTGAAGGGCAGTCGAGTGTGTTAGGAAACCGGCGGCCGCGACGGGATGTCCAGGCGTGAGTTCGGGGCCCCCTGGTGAACGAGGGAATTGAGCAAAAAATCATGGCGGAACGCCGCTCTAGCTACGAATATGACGATCTGCTGACGTGCGGGCGCGGCGAGCTTTTTGGCCCGGGCAACGCCCAGCTGCCGTTACCCCCAATGCTGATGTTCGACAGAATTGCCGCCATCTCGGAAACTGGGGGCCCGCACGGCAAGGGCCAGATCGTCGCAGAGCTCCAGGTCGACGGGAACGAGCGGCTCGACTGGTTCTTCAAGTGCCATTTTGAGGGCGACCCCGTTATGCCGGGCTGCCTTGGCTTGGATGCCCTATGGCAGCTCACGGGCTTCTTCCTGGGCTGGCTCGGCGCACCTGGGCGCGGACGCGCGCTCGGCGTTGGCGAGGTGAAGTTCAGCGGCATGGTCGTACCAACGGTCAAGAAGGTCGAATATATCGTCGACCTCAAGCGCGTGATTCTACGCAGGCTGAAGCTTGCTGTCGCCGATGGTGTCATGAAGGCCGATGGCGAGGTAATCTACACCGCAACGGACATGCGAGTGGGGCTGTTCGAAGCCGAAGAGGCAACGGGCGCGGTGAGTTCTTGATCTGAGAAGCTTTTCGTGCACGTTTCGCCTGGGCCAAGGCTGGCGAAACTGCGGTACGTCACTGTGGAGGCAAAGTAGATCAGCGGATGAGACGTGTTGCCGTCACCGGAATGGGCATCGTTTCCTCGATCGGAAACAGCTGCCAAGAGGTACTCGCTTCACTCCGCGAGGCGAAATCAGGTATCGTGCGCGCCGACAAGTATGTCGAGCTCGGCTTCCGCTGCCAAGTGCACGGCGCGCCTGATATCGATTGGGAATCACAGGTCCCGCGCAAGGCCAAGCGCTTCATGGACGCGGGCGTGGGCTGGAACTACGTGGCCATGGAGCAGGCCATTCGCGATTCCGGCCTCGAGGAAGGCGACGTCGTTAACGAGCGAACGGGCATGATCATGGGCTCCGGCGGGCCTTCCACGCGCGCCATTGTCCGGGCCGCCGACACGACACGCGAAAAGAACCCGCGCAAGGTCGGCCCCTTTGAAGTGCCCAAGGCAATGTGCTCGGGCCCCTCCGCTGTGCTTGCGACCAGCTACCAGATCAAGGGGGTCAACTATTCCATTTCGTCGGCTTGCTCCACGGCGGCGCACTGCATCGGCAATGCTGCGGAGCTAATCCAGTGGGGCAAACAGGACATCATCTTTGCTGGCGGTTGCGAGGATCTTGATTGGACGCTCTCGGTGCTGTTCGACTCCATGGGCGCCCTGTCTTCCAAGTTCAACGCAACCCCCGGGAGTGCGAGCCGCGCCTACGACAAGGATCGCGACGGGTTCGTCATTGCTGGCGGTGCTGGCGTCGTCGTTCTGGAGGAGCTGGAGCACGCCAAGGCACGCGGGGCGAAGATCTACGGCGAGGTCGCGGGCTATGGCGCCACGTCGGATGGCTTCGATATGGTTGCCCCTTCGGGAGAAGGCGCCGTTCGGTGTATGAAGCTGGCCCTGAAGGGGCTCGATGGCAACGGCGTCGGCTACCCGATCGATTACATCAATCCGCACGGCACAGGCACGCCGATCGGCGACCAACGCGAGATCGAGGCCATCCGCACCGTCTTCGACGGCAAAATGCCGAAGATTGCGTCCACTAAATCGCTCACCGGCCACTCGCTTGGAGCGGTTGGCGCGCAGGAAGCGATTTTCTCGCTCCTGATGATGAATAATGGATTCGTCTGCGAGAGTGCCAATATCGACGTGCTCGACCCGGCATTCGAGGGCGTGCCCATCATGCGTGAGCGTGAGGACGGGCTTGAGCTTAACTGTGTGATGTCGAATAGCTTCGGTTTCGGTGGAACAAATGCCACGCTCGTGTTTCGCCGTCTGAATGGTTAAAACTGTCATGTTACGGCGCCAAGGAGAGTAACTTGAACTCCTTCAGGATGCCGGGACATGAAGCTTTATAAACGCGGAAGCGGCTGGTTTGAAATTCAACGACGCGCATTCGGCGCAACAATGGGGTCTCCCATGACCGAGAAGGATATTGCACAACCGGGTCCGATAATGGCCGGCAAACGCGGCCTCGTGATGGGCGTGGCCAACGAGCGCTCTATCGCCTGGGGCATCGCAAGGGTACTTGCCGGGCAGGGTGCCAAGCTCGCCTTTACCTACCAGGATGGTGCCTTCGGCCGCCGCGCCTTACCGCTCGCCGAATCGCTTGGCTCCGAAATCATTGAGCCGTGCAATGTTCTCGACCTTGCCAGTGTCGACAAAGCCTTTGCACGCGTTAAGGAGGCTTGGGGCAGTCTGGACTTCGTCGTTCACGCGCTTGCATACTCCGATCCGCGCGAATTATCGGGTCGCTATGTCAACACGACACGCGAGAACTTCACCAATACGATGGTGATCTCCTGTTTTTCCTTCACCGAGGTCGCAAAGCGCGCGGTAGACCTCATGCCCAATGGCGGCTCTCTAATCACGTTAAGCTACGGCGGCGCCACGCGTTCGGTGCCTTCTTACAACGTTATGGGTGTGGCCAAGGCTGCCCTTGAAGCTTCCGTGCGCTATCTCGCTGCCGATCTCGGCCCGCAGAACATCCGCGTGAATGCGCTTTCTGCAGGACCAATGCGCACGTTATCTGGCGCGGGCGTGTCTGATGCGCGCGTCATTTTCAATTTCCAGAGGGAGTATGCGCCATTGAAGCGGACACCGACCCTCGATGAGGTCGGAGGATCTGCCCTTTATCTGCTATCGGACCTGTCAGGCGCTGTAACCGGCGAGGTGCACTTTGTGGATTGCGGTTACTCGACCGTCGCCATGCCAAACCTCGCAGCGCTGAAGACAATCGACGCGGAAGCCTCGGTGCCGACTGGTGGCCGGCCGCCTTCACAAGCCGCTGAGTGATTGAGCATACCAATCGCGTCCCGTCTTGACGGCCTTCCCGTAGCGTCGCACACACACATATGATCGGCGTCTTTGATTCCGGATTGGGCGGCCTGACCGTTTTGCGTGCACTCGTTGCGCGCTTCCCCCATCTTCCCTTTGTGTACCTTGGCGACCACGCCAACGTTCCCTATGGCGACCGCGACACCGACGAGGTCGTGGAGCTGTCGCGCCAAAGCGTTGAAGCGTTGTTCAAAAGCGGCTGCAAGCTCGTGCTTCTGGGGTGCAATACGGCAACCGCGGTCGCCGCTCGGCGCTTGCAGCAAGCGTGGCTGCCATTCAGCTCATGGAGTGGCCATAATGTGCTTGGCATTGTCGCGCCGACGGTCGAGGCAGCCACGCAGACGCCTTGGGCCGTCGACTCTCCGCAATATCCACAGAAGTACAACACCGATCTCATCGCCGTGTTCGGCACGACACGCACGATCACGTCAGGCGTCTACCCTGAGGAAATATCCAAGCGATGCCCGAAGGTCACCGTGGTCCAGCAGATCTGCGCGACGCTCGCTGGCGCTATTGAGGAGGGGGCGCCGCAGACCAAGCTCGATCGCCTGGTCGAAGAGGGCATTCAGGCAATGTTGGCTCAAACGGGGGGCACACCTCCACACCGCGCCATTCTCGGATGCACACACTTTTCGCTGGTGGAGCATCTGTTCCGGCGGCACTTGCCCCCCTTCACGCGTATCCTGTCTCAACCAGGCGTTGTCGCTGACAGCTTCGAGGATTACCTCGCGCGGCATCTGCGCTATACCGCCGGCGATCGCGGCGGCTCGTTGACACTGCTGACGACCGGCGACCCCACCGAGATCAGTGCGCGGGCGCGTGTATTTTGGCCAGACGTCGCGACCTTCGACTGCGTTGTCGCTTAAGTGCTTCTCAACCTGCGACAAGGCTGTTCCTATATGTAGCATCCCACCTTTGATCGTGGAGCCGTCATGGTTGCCAAACCGCACCACGCTGAAACTAGCCAAATGGGTCACGATCACGAGACACGCCCGTCCGATCCTTCGGGCGGCGCGGCGCTTGGCGTGAAAGATCCCGTCTGCGGCATGGACGTGGATCCCCACACCACGCAGCACCGCGCCGACCACGCAGGCCGCACCTACTACTTCTGCTCAGCCGGCTGCCGCACAAAATTCGTCGCCGAGCCTGCACGCTATCTCGATCCGAAGGAAAGCCAGCGGGAAGCGGTCGCGCCGGACGCCATCTACACCTGCCCGATGCACCCGGAAGTCCGCCAAGTCGGCCCGGGCTCCTGCCCCATCTGCGGCATGGCGCTTGAACCTGTGGACGTGACCGCGGAGCAAGGACCGAACCCCGAGCTCGTCGACATGACGCGCCGCTTCTGGATCGCACTCGTTCTCACGATTCCGGTGTTCGCCTTAGAAATGGGCCAGCATCTTATAGGACTCGGTCACCTTGTTGGGCAATCAACGTCGAATTGGATCCAGCTCGTGCTGGCCACGCCGGTCGTGCTGTGGGCTGGTGCGCCGTTCTTCGCGCGCGGCTGGCAGTCGATCCAGACCCGCCAGCTCAACATGTTCACGCTGATCGCACTAGGCACCGGCGCGGCCTGGATCTACAGCATGGCCGCAACTCTGATCCCCGACATCTTCCCTGCCGGCTTCCGCAACGAGGACGGGTCGGTTCCCGTCTACTTCGAGGCTGCGTCCGTCATCACCGTGTTGGTTCTGCTTGGCCAAGTCCTGGAACTGAGGGCGCGCGAAAGCACGAGCGGTGCCATACGCGCCCTACTCGATCTCGCGCCCAAGACCGCGCGCCTCATCGACACGGACGGAACCGAGCGCGAAATTCCCCTAAACGATGTGACAATCGGCGATCGCCTGCGTGTGCGTCCCGGCGAGAAGGTCCCGGTCGACGCCATCGTGCGCGAGGGCCGCAGCGCAATTGATGAGTCCTTGGTGACCGGCGAGTCGCTGCCTGTGACCAAGGAAACCGGCGACACAGTTATCGGCGGCACGCTCAACCAGAGTGGAAGTCTCGTGATTGAGGCCGACCGCGTCGGCCGCGACACCATGCTGGCACGCATCGTTGCACTCGTTGCCGAGGCACAGCGCAGCCGCGCGCCCATCCAACGTCTTGCAGACGCGGTCGCTGGCTGGTTTGTCCCTGCCGTTATTGTCATTGCGCTCCTCGCTTTCGCCGCCTGGGCCATCTGGGGACCGGAGCCGCGCTACACTTATGCGCTCATCGCGGCTGTTGCGGTGCTTATCATTGCCTGCCCATGCGCGCTCGGGCTTGCAACTCCCATGTCGATCATGGTCGGCGTGGGACGCGGCGCGCAAGCCGGCGTTCTGATCAAGAACGCGGAGGCGCTGGAACGCTTGGAGATGGTCGATACCCTTGTGGTCGACAAGACAGGCACGCTCACGCAGGGCAAACCCGCGGTGACGTCTATCGTCCCGGCCAAGAGTTTTGACGAGAACGAACTGCTGCGTCTTGCCGCAAGCGTGGAGCGGGCGAGCGAGCACCCCCTAGCCGCAGCGGTCGTCGCCGCAGCCCAAGACCGCAAGCTCCCTCTGATATCTGTCACTGACTTCGATGCACCGGCCGGCAAAGGCGCGCTTGGTATGGTGGACGGGCGCCGCCTCACCATCGGCAACGCGGCATTCCTGCGTGAGCAATCGATCGACGTCTCCGAGCTGATCGCGACAGCGGAAGAGTTGCGCCGCGAAGGCGCCACATCAATTTTCGTCGGCATTGACGGCCGCGCAGCCGGTGTTATTGCCATCGCCGACCCCATAAAACCCTCGACCCCAGCAGCGCTGGCAGCACTGAAAGCCGACGGCGTGCGCGTCGTCATGCTGACCGGCGACAATCAAACGACGGCACAGGCCATCGCACGGCGCCTTGGCATCACGGACGTCGCGGCCGAAGTGCTACCCGACCAGAAAAGCGCCATCGTCGAGAAACTCAAGCGTGAAGGCCGAGTGGTCGCCATGGCGGGCGACGGCGTCAACGATGCCCCCGCCCTTGCCGCGGCCGACGTCGGTATCGCCATGGGCTCCGGCACCGACGTCGCGATCGAGAGCGCAAGCGTGACCTTGCTTAAAGGAGACCTCACCGGAATCGTGCGTGCGCGGCAACTCTCAAAGGCAACCATGCGCAACATCCGCGAGAACCTATTCTTCGCATTCATCTACAATAGCGTAGGCGTGCCGATCGCCGCCGGCGTGCTCTATCCCTTCTTTGGAATTCTACTGTCACCCATGATCGCTGCTGCAGCGATGTCGCTGTCGTCGGTCAGTGTCATCGCCAATGCGATCCGCTTGAAGACCGTAAATCTGGGTGAGGCGGGCACGCGTACTCAGTGAGTTCAATCGTGCGGCGTGAGTTCAGCACCCTTCGGCGCTTCGGGCGGCCGATTAGGGAATTTCGCTATTGTTCCGTTGTGCTGGCGCATGATCAGCTGGACCGGCGTTACAGCAAAAAGGCCGGGGTAAAGCTGACCGTACTTCTCACCCGGGTCCCGTCTGATGTTGAAGAAATCCATGCCCGGCAGGCCACCATGTGAGGCTTTGATATGTATCTTGAAGTCCTCGTAGCGGATTGCACCGAGTTTATCGCCGCTGTAGTGGAAAATGTAGTTGCGCCGTGAATGGCCATCGCCCAGCAGGAACAAAGCCGTCTGATCGATCCCATCCGTCACGCGATCTGAAGGGATCTTGTCTGTTGCTCCGGCCAACCGCGCAGCAGTGGTGAACAAATCGGTGACATGCCAGAAATCGTCCGGGTCTTGCCCCGGCGCAATCATGCCCGGCCACCAGGCCATCGCTGGGACCCGCACACCCCCTTCGAGGATGTCGCCCTTGGCGCCACGCAGCAGCGTGTAGCCGGACGTCGGCCAGAACGCATACATGGGGCCGTTGTCGCTGATCCACACCAGAAGCGTGTTCTCCGCGATGCCTTGCTCCTTCAGCGTATCCATAAGCATCTGCACATGCTTGTCGTGCAGAACCATGAAGGAGGCCTGCCGGTTGTTCTTATCAACGCCCGGCGCGTTCAAAAATTCTTGGGATGCAGAAAGCTGAAGCGCATAGGACGCCCAGTAGACAAAGAACGGCTTATCGGACTTTGCCTTGTCCTTGATCCACGTGGTGATCTGCTCGATGGACTCGTTCTCGAAGGCTTCCTGTCGTTCCGGGCTCAGCTCTCCGGCAAGCCCCTCAATGGGTTTGCGCCCTTTGCCCTTCTCGCCGGTGTAGCCCCCGATCGACAAGTCGATACCGGTGCGAGCCAAGTATTCCTTGTAACCGGGAAAGTCGGCGAACGGGAACGTCCCGCTCTTGTCTTCATAGCTTGCCTGC
>JAUWCP010000340.1 GCA_030609245.1 Hyphomicrobium sp. | reverse complement strand
CGCAATCGCGCATATCAAATCCGCCTCACCATTCTTGCTGTGCCCGGCAAAAAGCCACGTAGGAAAATTGAGGCCCGCCAAATCGAGAAGGCTGGTCCCCATCTTTCCATGGCGCAGCGACGCAGGACCAGCTGCGGGCCTGCCACGAACGGGTTCAGCACATCAGGCGGAACATCTTATCGCAGGATCAGTGGCAGGAAATCTGTGTGCTTGTGCTAGGCCCTTACATGGCACGGGAAGGGGAGCTTTTTCCTCAGTACTTCGGCAGGATTCTGGATACTCCTACGCAGGCCGACAGACGGCTCGTTTATTTTGAGGGAGATGACCTGCAAAGCGCCTTCGACCGCCTAGGCACGACAATGCTGGACGCTGTGGCAGCGGATGCAATCTTTGGCGATCGGGAACGACTGCATCGCGACGTCCTGGCGGATGCAACGACAAGGTATCTCGATGAATTGTTACGCGGCAATTCAACAGCCGCCTGACGGGAGTCTTAAAAAAAATGTCTAACGAAAGCCGACAGCAGATCGCGGAAGAGCTGCAACAAACCTTGGGCGCGCTCGATGTTCTCTTTACGCTGCGCGAGGAATTCGCGACATGGGTGGAGGAGGCCCGCGATGAATCCTCAAAAGAAGCCTTAGAGAACGTGCAGCGCCGCGTCGTCGACGTGGAAGCAGAATTCCAGCGTCGCCGGGAAGAGGCAGAGAAGAAATTGAAAGCCCGATAACGCTCCTACGCGCAATGGGCGTGGTCCCCTGCCGCGAGCTTCTTGAGTGTCACTCGATCGACCTTACCTGTGGCATTGAGCGGCGTCGCGACGCCTCTCTTATGCCGAACCGTATAGCGCTCATCGCCTTGCAAAACGCAGCCACTGTATGCGAGTATGCGTGCAAGCCAACTGTCGTCTCAAGAGACGGACGATTTAACGCTTTCGAGTATTTCTTGCGTCGTGATTGGTCATCGAGGCCGCGGGAGGCAATACCCGCAATGACTGATGTCCGCACAATATTTCGTTGGGTTGGCGGAGTAGTCGCTGCCGTCTCAGCCCTCTTCACCTTCGCCTTTGGGCTTTCCATGTCGGCGAACCGGTACACGGCGCTTGTCGTTGCCATAGCGTTGGCGTGCGCCGCGATTGGTTCTGCATTTATCTGGCCATTCGTGGCTGATGCGCTAGGCAAGAGGCGTTGGATTTACGCGAGTTTCGTTGCGCTCTTTGCGGTACTTCTAACCGGCGCCGATGTTGTGACCAACTTTGGCTCGATCAGCTGGCAGCGTGAGACAAGCGTCCAGGGCCCGCAGATCCCAAACGTCTGCAATGGCGATGCCTGCGCCACACGCGCCGAGAACCAAAAAAACCTGAAATTGTGGGAAGATCGGCGCGCTGAGCTGCTCGCTAAGAAGCCTTGGTTGGCAACCGTTTCAACAGAGGCTCTGCGGGATGACCTTGTGCAATCCTCTCAAGCCATTCGCAAGGAAAGCAACAAGGGGGGCTGCGGTCCCAAGTGCCGCCGCTTAATCAGCAAGTATTCCGACTTGAGCCAGCGCTTCGTTGCAGCGGAACAGTTCTCCGAAATCAGCAGAAATATAGCGACGACCAGGCGCAAGATCGCCTCAGCGCGCCAAGCCTCGGCGAAGCCCGATGAGGGGGCTGGGCCTGTCATGCTGCAAAACGCTGCCCTGAAACGCTTTTTCACGATGAAGCGCGATCCATCAGAAATGGCAAAGCCTTCGGCGGATCAGAACGTGAATTGGGTGATTGCCGCCTTCCTTACCTTCGCTGCCGCGGGCACCAACTATCTGGGTTGGTGGGGCATAGGTACCGGCACGCGCTTTGGTAGCCGCGCACCGCCTGGTGCACCACTAGCGCCTCGCGTCGAGCGTCCGGCTACAATGATTGTTGGGAGCCCTTCCTTGACGAGGCTTACCATCGCCAGCCTTGCGACTGTGATCCTCGGCGCCACAACGGTTGCTGTGTTTGATCAAGCGCTCGGATGGCAGGGCCTCTTGTTCTCTGGCCCGGTAGTGTTTTTGCTGGGCTCGGGTGCGGCGTGGTGGCTTGCGGAGGTTGACTGGCCGCAATCGGGCGATGCGAGCTGAATTCTAACTCAGCAGTGGCCTCGACCGTATGGCCGATTAAGACGTTCA
>JAUWCP010000244.1 GCA_030609245.1 Hyphomicrobium sp. | reverse complement strand
GCATGAGCAATTCAGACATTCCCAAAATTCCGTTCAGGGGTGTCCGAATCTCATGGCTCATATTGGCAAGAAACTGGGATTTGGCGACATTTGCTGCTGCCGCATGCCGCAACGCCCTATCAAGCTTCTCCGTTTGCTTCTCTAGTTGTGCTTTGACTCCCTTCAGAAGGAGACTGGTGGTCTGCGCGTCATCGCAGGCATCCCTCAGCAGAGCTTCTTCCTTTTTGTGCTGTTCGTTGATCCACTCCTGCTTTCTCATGAGCCGATTTAAGAACGCAAGCGCAAGTCCGATGGAAAGAAGCAATAACGCCGTGTCGGGGGGCATTCGGCCAAAGTAGCTCGTCTTGACCGCAATTCTAGCTTCCATCATGAGCTGTCCGAGGCCCAGATTGACACCAAATAAGTATTGGCCAATCGTGAGCAGCGCAATCAAGCAAACCGCTATACTGCAGGTTGCAGCCAGATAAGTGCGATGATCTAAGTGCGACAACAATCCCAAGCCGCAAAGGAGGAACGCCAAAGTCGTATCAAACTGCATCGGCGCGGATGTCGGTAGCACCCGGACCAAGCTTGTTGTTCCGGTGTACCAACCCACCACAATGAGGAACGCCAGCGCGACGCTGGTAGCCCCGGTAACGAGAATGAACGAGTGCATCCGTTGCACGCGTTCATTGCGCGGATGGCTCATCCACCGTCCCCCCAATTTCTCGATACTGTCGCAGAGCCGTCCCTTTGGTCAGCGCTCCTCCGCCGACCTTGCCGCATCAGCTGACGCCCCGATCTCGGCCTCACGGTCATAATCCATTTCTGCTTGGTGATTTGCAGGGCCAGGGTTGCCAACACCGCATGCGCGCCTGTGAAGAGAAGCTGATCCCCGATAAGGCTGCGAGCGGCGCACGACGGCAACGCCGAGCCCGCTTCAAACGTCATTGCACGTTGCTTACTCGCCATCGCTTACCTTTTGTCAGCTTCAGCGGCCACTTTCTTTCACCAACGCAATCCCGCGGCGACCCGACGTCTTGATGGAGAATCGTTAGGAACGGCTATCGAACCCTGATTGTGCTCGGATTTTGGCTGTGCCTGATATCACGTCAAACACAATTGCAGCGATGAAGCCGAATGACAGAAGCGCAGCGAGCGCGTTCAACTGCATCGAGAGTTCCATCATTCCCTCCATGCCGGCCACCTTGGCCGGAGCTCATCCGATGCAGAGTTTAAGTGGGCGAGAGAACAAGTTGCCCAACTCCACGTGCATAGAAGGATACACTGCTGCAGTATTGCGCGAATTAACTTCTTCACTGAGGTTTTGTGCAAAAGCGACCGGCACTCGTAACGAGTCGGGCGCCGGTGCGGCACGAGACGGCCGGAAAATTGGGCCTCTAAGACAAGGGCGCGCTTCCCATAAGTTAACGGCGGCCATGACAGATCGTGGCCGCGTTAAAATGCTTTCCCGTCATCACACTCTTGGCGGTCACCGAATATTCCACGCGGTGATTTCATGCCAATCGCGGCCGATCACAACGGCGCCGCAGCGCGAACGTGACGGGCTGGCCGGCGCCCGACGTCACGGTGCTGCAACGGGCGCACGAACCCGCCCCGGCGATGCCGCTCGCGGGCATCGGCCCAAGATTCGAAATCCAGGCCCGCGGCTCTTCATGCTGCGGGGGGGCGCGGGAAAATCACAATCCTTCGAACCACCTCCACATTCATCACCAGAGCGACAACACCCAGGGTGACCAGGGGCTGATTCAAGACGGCGCCGAGAAAAATGACGAACACCCGCACGTCCCGGCCCAGCCGAAAATATGAGGCGCCCTGCAGTGTTTGAGCCATCAACCCGTCGTACTTATCTGCCGTGTAGCTGTTCAGGAACGACCCCACAATCGCAGCGAACCCAAGCAGGAGGGACAAGTGTGTGCCGGTCGAAGCGAATTCGTGCCACATCAGGCCGAACAGCAGGAAGGCGTCGGCATACCGGTCGAGGACCGCATCGAACCAGGCGCCAAATTCGCTCCGGGAATGTTTCAGCCGGGCGATCTCACCATCGCAGCCGTCGATGATCGAGGCCATTTGCGCCAACACGCCCCCGATAGCGAGCGCCGGATAACCCGTCATCGCCATCAACCCTGCGGCAATGCACGATAATCCCCAGGAGGCCAGGGATATCTGGTTGGGCGTTACCGTGGTGCGTACCAGAAAGCGGGTGAGCCAACGGGAAACCGGCCGGTTGATATGGCGCGCCACCGGCCCGTCCCGGGTCTTGCGACCCTGATCGCGCATCAGCCGTTGCTCGGCTTCACGCAATGCATCGGACGTGTCGACGTCGAGCCATGACAATCCAGTCACATCGACAGTTTTCGCTCGGCCTTCGCCCGCCAGTTCTCTGAGTCCGTCGGAAAGCCCATGTTTGTTGTCTGCCGCTGCGCGCTCGAGACCCTCGAACAGACCGGACGTGCAAAGCATGACCCCGGTGTCGCCTGCGTCCCAATCGTCGAGCGTCTTTGCTATCTCCTGAATGCGTCCGTCGTCGGTCTTGACCCGGGTGACGTCGTCGAGATCGAAGATGGCATCCTTGTCGCGGTCCACGGCGAGGCACATTTCTCCTGGTGCAGGAGGGTCATCGGCCAGTGCCCGTGCGATCTTAGGATCGAAAAGATGATCGATCATGACCAGGAAGAAAGTCGTAGCGCCGGTGTGCCCCTTGGCGGCGAGGGCGCTGGCACCGTTGCCCTGTTCCCAGCCCTCGGCTTCGATGAAGTCGATCGTGACGCCGCGCCGTCGGGCAACATCGGAAAAATGCGCCCTGACCCTTGCGGCCTCGTGACCGAGGGTGACGAGGAACCGCCGGATGCCGGCGTCCAGCAATGTGCAGACGACCCGTTCGGCTAGGGTCAATCCGAGCACCCTAATCAGGGGCTTTGGTGTTTTGGTTTGCGGATAAAGCCGCGACCCCAATCCGGCGGCCAGGATCAGCGCTACCTCCGGCGCCGTATTTGCCAAATCAATGCCCTCCATCGCTCAGGACCTGCACGATTTCATCGCACAGTTCCCGGGTCGATGCCGCGATCAGGCCAAGGCGGTCAGTCAAGTCCTCCGCCTCCGCGACGGGCGTACCATCAAGGCCGGCAACCCATCCCCCCGCCTCGATCACCAATCGCGTGGCGGCGAGGTAACTTTCGGCCGTCAGACGACCACGCACGTCCACATGGGCGTCGATAGCACCCGCAGCAACGAGGGAGATGGCGCGGGACGCGCAACCGTAGCACCGCACGCCTCTGGCGGCGGCCGTCAGGCGGGCAAGGCCCGGCGAGGGAGAATGATGGTTGAGTTCGACCGAGATCATCGCCTTGCTAATGCTGCGCACCTTGGAGGCTTCGAGCCGGCCGCTCCCGCGCCAGGCCCCCGAACCCTTGAGCGCAATCAGGGGCGTTTCCTCGTCAAGCGGTCCAACCAAGGCCGCATCGACCCAATCGGGATGCAAGGGAGCATCGATCGGCAGCACGGCGCAAGACAAGGCCGACAGCGGCAACCTCCGCGCCCAGTTGTCCGACCCGTCCACGGGATCGAGGATGAGGCGATACCGTGGAATGCCGTGGCCGATTTCCT
>JAUWCP010000201.1 GCA_030609245.1 Hyphomicrobium sp. | reverse complement strand
ATCAAGTGCATGCAATGCGTCCGCATCTGCGACGAAGTCCAGCATCGCGAGGTCTACACAATCGACGAGTCGGGCTACCCGGTACTCGTCAGCGGCACCAACGACTTTCGCGACACGGAATGCAACAACTGCGGTCAGTGCGTCGGCGTGTGCCCGACGGGCGCGTTGGCTGATCTGTCGGACGTAGGCGTTTTGCCGAAAAACCTGCGCCAGAAGACGACCACGACCTGTGGCTATTGCGGTGTCGGCTGTGCCATCGAGTTGGAGACGGAAATGGGGCGCGTCGTCGCCGTCAATCCGTCCGATGTCTCGGATGCCAATATCGGCAATCTGTGCGTCAAGGGCCGTTTCGGTATGGACTTCATTCATCATCCCGACCGTTTGACGCAGCCGCTGATGCGCCGTGGCGGCAAGGATAGCCCTCTCGAACCGGCAAGTTGGGATGAGGCAATTGCCTTCACGGCAAAACGACTCAATGAGATCAAGGCCGAGCACGGCGCCCACGCTCTTGCGGGCCTGTGTTCGGCACGTGCCACGAATGAGGACAATTTCGTTTTCCAGAAGATGACCCGGTGCGCGTTCGGCACCAACAACATCGACCACTGCGCACGGCTTTGCCACATGGCCTCCGCCGTCGCCCTAAAAAAAGCAGTCGGCTCCAGCGCACCCTCCGCTTCAAGTCCCGACGTGCGTATGGCAAGAGCCTTCATCATATGCGGTTCCAACACGACCGTGACCCACCCCGTCATCTCAAGCCAGGTGTTCAAGGCCAAGTACGAGAGCGGGGCGAAGTTGGTCGTCATCGACACGCGCCGCATCGAGATGGTCGATCACGCCGATGTGTGGCTGAGACCAAGGAACGGCACCAATGTCGCCGTGCTGAACGGTCTTGCGCACATCATCTGGAAGGCGGGACTGGCCAACGACGCGTTCATCGAGGCGCGAACGGAAAACTGGCAGGCCTACATCGAGAACCTCGAAAGATATACGCCTGAGTATGTTGAAGAGGTTTCCGGCGTGCCAGAGAGCCGGCTGCGCGAAGCAGCTTTGATATATGGCAAGGCGTCGCGCGGTATGCTGTTGTGGGGCATGGGCATCACCCAGCACCTGACCGGCGTCGATGGCGCTTTGGCCATTGCCAATCTATCGCTACTGACCGGTCACGTCGGCCGTCCCGGCACCGGCTTTATCCCGCTGCGTGGCCAATCCAACGTGCAAGGCTGTTCCGACATGCAGGGCCAGCACAACAATCTCCCCGGCTACTACGACATCAAGAATCCCGAGCACCGCGCCAAATTCGAAAAGGCCTGGGGCGTGCCGATGCCCGAGGATGAATATCTGACGGTGGTTGAGATGGAAGAAGCGGCGTGTGAGGGCAGCCTCAAGGCCATGTACATCGTGGGCGAGAATCCCATGGGCTCAAGCCCCGACATAAATAACGTCGAGCGCGGCCTGAAGAAACTCGAATTCTTTGTCGTGCAGGATCTGTTCCTGTCCGAGACGGCGGAGCTGGCCGACGTCGTTTTCCCGGCGGCGAGCTTCGCTGAAAAGGACGGCACCTTCACCAACACGGAGCGGCGCGTGCAGCTTGTACGCAAGGCTGTCGAGCCGCCCGGTGAGGCCAAGGCCGACTGGGAAATCATTTGCGACGTGTCGACGGCCATGGGCTACCCGATGAGCTATCCGGGTGCTGCGGAGATCATGGAGGAGATCGCCTCTCTGGTGCCCTCCTACGCCGGCATCCGCCACGAGCGGCTCAGCGGTAGCGGCCTGCAGTGGCCCTGCTTTGATACCGAGCACCCCGGCACCCGCTTCCTTTAT
The DNA here is from genome assembly GCA_030609245.1 of Hyphomicrobium sp. Classification (GTDB taxonomy): domain Bacteria; phylum Pseudomonadota; class Alphaproteobacteria; order Rhizobiales; family Hyphomicrobiaceae; genus Hyphomicrobium_A. The sequence continues at coordinate 2,709 of JAUWCP010000201.1, read as the reverse complement.
GAGGAGAACTTTCCAACCGACTCCGGCAAGGGTCTGTTCCATGTGGTCAACCAGGACGACGCAGGCGCAGACGTGGCAGATGATGACTATCCGTTGAACCTCAACACGGGCCGGTTGCTCGAGCACTATCACACGGGAACCATGTCACGGCGTTCGCGCGGACTGAATCATATGCGTCCCGAGGGTGAGGTCGAGGTGCACCCCGAGGACGCGCGCCGCTACGATCTGGAAGACGGGTGCATGGGACGCATCGTCACCAAGCACGGTTCAGTCGACGTCAAGGTCTTTGTCACCGACGGGACACCGGAGGGAGCAATCTTCTACTCGTTCCACTTCATGGAAGAGCCCGCAAACCGGCTGATCGGCGGCACCTTGGATAAGGCCTCGAAAACCCCGGCCTATAAGCGAACCGCGGCAAGGATCGAGCGTATCCAAACCAAACAAGATGGGGTCGCGTCGTAATTCTGAGTTGCGGGACGTACCCTACGATACCGGCCGGCAATCTCAGCGCGCTTCATGGCGGTGATACGCTCGAAAATGCTCATCTAGTGTGACTCAAGCACATAGTCTTCAGTGGCGACCGGCGCGACAGCCCGATCAGTGGCCGGCAAAGATGCGCCCTTCGGCATCTGAAACCGTGTGCATGATGACGTCGAATTGTTTGGCGTGGTCCATTCTTGCTCCGGGATTGACAGACGGATTGATGCGCGGATCGGAGCAGAGGTCAGGAATGGAGACATCCGCAGCTGTGGCTGCGTCAAATATCGTCTGGCCTTTAATGGCAGTGACCTTTTGGCCTGATGGTCGGCAGGATCTTCGCGGTTTCATTATTCATTCTGTACATCAATAAGAGCCCGTTTGAAAAAGAGTTGAGTGGGGATATTCTTCGTTCTTATCCTTTCGGCACCCAAGGCTTAGCGGGATCGCCATCGAACCAGATTTTCTGGTTATGGATTTTGCCGAGGAGTTCCGTGATTTTCGAAATGCCTTGCTTGAAGCTCTCCATCTCCTCTGTATTTTTCTGATTTACCGATCCCTGGTATTTTTCCGAACGAATGTGCAATTCCTTCCTTAAGCAGGTTTCGATGACGTCGATATCCGACCGATTCAGATTGAATGTCTTTTTGTATGTCATAGCATCTCCCTTCCATCCTCATTCGCGTGGAAGCGAAATGCCGGTGTTCCCTGGATGGAAACGACTTTAGTCCGACATTTCCCAGATGACCGCTGGTTCTGGCCATTACGGTAGCTATTTGAGCTTTCAATGGCAATTTGGAATTCGATGTGCGTAAGTAGCGCGCTCTGCGTAGCCCCAATACTGGCACCAGCGGTGTTCTCCTGGTGCTGATGGCCGTTAGATTGGTCTTGGTGCCGACGATTGGCCGATCTTGCCGTGTTGGTACACCTGGTTTTTCGGCTCATTTCTGCGGATGCCAGTGAGCTGTCTTTATCCCAGTCTCAACGTCGGCTTACTGCAGCGGAAGCAGACGTTACACGGCAACGATCTGTTGGGCCGCTTCGGGTCAACAGCGGCTGTTCCACGGCACCCGTATGAAGGTCTGCTCACAGGAGTAGAGTGGACAATCGTTCCGAAGCATCTGCTTAGGAGCCAATAGGGCTGTTTTGTGATAAACGCGAGGTGTGCGCAGGACGCGAAAGCGGCTTCCGAAGGCAGGTGACGACTGAAATCGAGTGAAACCGCTTTAAGTGCCTGAAATAAAGGGATTTCGTTTGAAAATACAACATACTAAGCTAGTGCGCTTGATGTGCCAAAATTTACACACTTTTTTACACACTGTTCCCCGTCAGGACCTGTCGGACAGATTGGCGTGAATCAGTAAGGGTGGTTTCTGGGACATCGTAGCCCCTCAAGGAGCGAAGATGGGACAGAGACGGGATGCGGGCCGATGAACTGCGCTACTCGATGGTCGGCCACCTGTGGAACGAAGTTATGGGGCGACTCGCAGACGAGCTTGCCAGTCACGATGCGCGGAAAAGCGGTGAGTGGGCTTATTTGCACGCCACCGTCCAAGGGCCCGATGGCCGTTGGGTGCGCTACACCGGTTCGCCCATTGGCACGACCAACATGGCGTTGTGGATCGGCGGGCTGACTGAAAAGCCCGGCGATATCCAAGAGGGTGAGTTTGATCTTTCTATCACGTCGCTAGACGAGCTGCTCTTGGACTAAGCGCATATATGCGTCTAATGACCTAGCCCCTAATATCTGCTTCATTTTCCCGGCCCAGCAGCGTGGGTAAAAAGCCCGCGCGGCGAGCAGCGGAGCTTTCCTGCGAGCGCTTCCCATCGCCCCCTTAGTGGGTAGCGCTCAAACCCTTAGCCCGGATGGTCCTTCCCGTACCGTCCGGGCTTTTCTATTCCCGCGAGCTACCTCTCACATCGCTACTGTGAAAGCCCGAAGACACCAACGGCCCAACTGGCTCTCTCCGCGCGGGCTAGCACGTGCGTACACGCGACGGCGAGGTGTGTGCTGACCTACTGCAGGCGACGCCAAGAGAGTCCGCTATTGGCAGTTAGCAGAGATCCCGCGCGCTGCGCCGATTGTCCGCTTTTGGCACTTAGCGGACATTTCTCAGGTCCGGCCGAATGTCCGCTTTCGGGGGTAAAGCGGACATCCATGACGCACGTCTCCGACGCGTCGCGATGTCTCAAGTGGCGTACTTCTTGAGCCATTACCCACAGATGATTGCC
>JAUWCP010000182.1 GCA_030609245.1 Hyphomicrobium sp. | reverse complement strand
GGTCGTTCTGTGCGACACCAATGGCGGTACGTTGCCGCATGAAGTCGAAAGCATCGTCGCTGATGTCTCCTCAGTTGTCCCCGGCTCGCATCTGGGCATTCACACCCACAACGATACCGACAATGCTGTGGCTAACTCTTTGATGGCTGTGCGCGCCGGCTGCCGCCACATTCAGGGCACGCTCAACGGGCTCGGTGAGCGTTGTGGCAATGCCAATCTGACGTCGATCATCCCGACGCTTCTCTTGAAAAGCGAGTTTGCAGAGCATTTCGAGACGGGCGTGACGCCGGACCGCCTGCGTATGCTCACGCATGCAAGCCGCGTGCTCGACGAAGTGCTGAATCGGTCTCCGGACCGCCATGCGCCCTACGTGGGAGAAAGCGCCTTCGCGACAAAGGCCGGCATTCACGCATCGGCCATCGTCAAGGAGCCGGAAACCTACGAGCACGTGTCACCCGAAAGTGTAGGCAACCAGCGTCGTCTTCTCGTGTCCAAGCAGTCCGGCAGGTCGAGCATCATTGCGGCCATCGAGCGGTTGGGAATTGTCGTCGACAAGGATGATGCGCAAGTTGCCACGTTGCTGGACGCGGTCAAGGCGCGCGAAGCCGCCGGCTACTCCTACGAGGCGGCGGAAGCGTCGTTTGAGCTTCTCGCACGGCGTACGCTCGGGACGGTGCCACGTTACTTCTCCGTCGACAGCTTCCGCGTCATGGTCGAGAAGCGCCACAACGCGGTTGGCAAGCTGGTTACTGTCTCGGAAGCAATCGTCAAGGTTTACATTAACGGTGACAACGAACCTCTTTGGTCGGTTGGCGAGGGAGCCGGTCCCGTCAATGCGCTCGACAGGGCGCTGCGCAAGGACTTGGGGCGGTACCAGAAACACATCGATGGCGTCGAGCTTGTCGACTACAAGGTGCGCATCCTCACCGGCGGCACCGAGGCCGTGACGCGCGTGCTGGTCGAGAGTCACGATACGACGACTGGTGCACGCTGGTTCACGGTCGGCGTCTCGCCCAATATCATCGATGCGAGTTTTGAAGCTTTGCTCGACTCGATCAACTACAAGCTGATGAAGGACAACGCGCGTGCCGCGTAGCCCGGTGACGGCTATCAGTGAACCCCGCCCATCAGCTTCTTGACCCAAGGCACGAGTGCCAGCAGCAAGAGCGTCGCGACCGCGACGAGGATCGCCTGCTGCAAGAAGAAGGTGGAAAGGCCTTGCGCGTTACTCGCGGTAAAGCCGCTGCCAAGCACGCCTGCAAGTTTGTTACCCCAGGCGGCCGCTAGGAACCAAACGCCCAGCATAAGCCCTACGAATCGCATGGGCGCCAGCTTCGTCATGGTGCTCAGGCCCACAGGGCTCAAGAACAGCTCGCCAATGGTCTGGAGCAAAAAGAGCCCAATGAGCCACAGCGGGCTAATGCGGCCCTCAGCCGTTAGAAGAGCTGCCGGAACCATGAGCAAGAACGACAGGCCGAGGAAGAACAGGCCGAGGACGAACTTCATGGGGCTTGAAGGCTGGTTTGGTCCAAGGCGGGTCCAGGCGCTCGCAAAGAGGGGCACCAGTAGGATGACGAACAGCGGGTTGAGCGACTGGAACCAGGCAGACGGGAAGGCAAAGCCGAGGATCTCAGTGCGCGTCAGTTGATCGGCAAACAGTGCGATGGTGAGCCCGGCCTGCTCGAAAATCGCCCAGAAAATCATGGCGGCGATGAAGAACACGAAGACAGCCGCTATGCGCTTTGAATCGAGATCGCCGTGCGAGGCAAACCAGACAATGGCGGCGATGGGAACGAGCAGGTAGAGGGCGCGCAGAGCCTCAAAGCCGGGTCGATCGGACAGCATGGAGACGCCCATGACGGCCGCTGTGCCGAGGATCACGAGCAGGACCATGCCCCAGCCCGTTGCTGGGATGGAGGGCGCGCGCCCGACGTGCTCCAGACGTTTGCCCTGTAGCAAGTAGACGATAAGGCCGAGCGTCATGCCCACGCCTGCTGCACCGAAACCCCAGTGCCAACTCTGCGCCGGGTCGAAGCCCCATCCGGCAAGCCACTCCTTGAAGAGTGAGCTTTGCGCTAGAAAGCCCGTTATCAACGGGGCAGCGAGCGCGCCGATGTTTATTCCCATGTAGAAGATGGAAAAGCCGGCATCGCGACGCTCATCGGTTTTGCCGTATAGCCCTCCGACCATGGCGCTGATGTTGGGCTTGAACAGCCCGGTGCCGAGCGCGACGAGCCCAAGACCCGCATAGAATGCCGTCAGCGAGTTGATGGCCAGCGTGAAGTGGCCAAGGGCGATGATCGATCCACCAATGAGAACGGAGCGTCGCGCGCCTAAGTAGCGGTCGGCGATGAAGCCGCCGGGGATGGAGAGCATATAAACGGCCATCGTGTAGTTGCCGTAGATGCGTGCCGCCTCTGCGGTCGATAGGCCTAAGCCACCTGCTGCTGCCGGGGCGACGATGAACAGCACCAGCAACGCGCGCATGCCGTAATAGGAAAAACGCTCCCACAACTCGGTGAAGAAAAGCGTCGCAAGTCCGCGCGGCTGTCCCGCAAAGCCGCGTGCGTTTGAGCCATTCGTAGAAGGAACTTCAGGCTTGAGGACGGCGGCCGGTTTGGGGGGGTGGAGTGCGGGCATCTTTGACTTGGCAATTGTTCAGGTTCGGACAAGAGGCGAAGGCGCGACCCGCATTTGCGTGCCTATTTATGCTCCAGCAGCTTTTTCGCGGCCGCTTCGGGGGAAAGATCGCCGGTGAGAACTTGATCAGAGAGGCTATCGATCCCCTCGTTGCCTCCATGACGCACGCGCTCTGCTACGATATCGGCAGCCGCACGGGCGATCAGGTAGCGCGCGCGGCGCCGGCGCCTCACCGCGGCACCTTCCGCTTTAACATCGCTACCGATGTTGTTCATTGCCTGCACGAGTTCCAGCACGCCTTCACCCGTTGTCGCCGTCGTTTTGAGGACAGGGACCTTTCCTGCCGTGGAGGCACGAATGGAAAGCGCGCCAATAAGCTGATGCAGCGTCAGCTCAGCACCTGGTCTGTCACCCTTGTTGACCACCACAATGTCGGCGATCTCCAACAGCCCGGACTTCATGGCCTGAATGTCGTCACCCAGTCCTGGAGCTGAGACGACCACACGCACATCAGCCACCTCGGCGATGTCAATCTCGCTTTGGCCGGTCCCGACCGTCTCCAAAAGAATGAGGTCACGCCCTGCTGCGTCCAACGCGTCGATGACCCGCACGGCAGCCGGCGATAGTCCGCCGAGGTAACCGCGGCTTGCCAACGAGCGCACAAACACGCCCTCGTCGTCGAGCGCCGCCGTCATGCGAATGCGGTCACCTAATATTGCTCCCCCTGACACGGGGCTCGACGGATCGACCGCAATAACGCCGATGGTGAGGTCCTGGGCGCGCAGCTGGGCGATCACGGAATTGACGAGCGTCGATTTGCCTGCACCAGGCGGGCCCGTGAATCCGACAACGAGGGCATTGCCGAGATGCGGCTGCATTGCCTTCAGGAGGGCAGGGGCAGAAGGCGACAGGCGCTCCAGCTCGGTGATGACGGTAGCAATGGCGCGCCGTTCTCCGCTGCGCATCCGGTCAATGAGATTTTGCGCGGCCGTCTCCGCGGAGGCAGCCTCCGCTGGTGTCTTGCTCTTGGGCTTAGTCATCTGCGGCTGATACGCGGAAGAGAAAGCCCATGCAAGTTGGCTGCGGGCACCGTCCCCAGCGATGGACCGCGAGCGAAGGGTTAATTCCTTGCAATACCGCTATGCGTTAGGGCGCGGGGCAGGTCAGGTATCGTCCTCATTCTCACCCTTCTGTTTTCTATTTCCCTTGCCTTTAGGCTTTTTGTCGGCCTTGGTCGCACGTTTGCTGCGCTCGGCACCGGCGGATTTGGCGGTGGGCTTCGCACTGCGTTTCGACGTCGCCTTACGTTTGGCCTTGCGGTTGCGTTTTGCGTCATTCACGCGCTTGGACTTGGCGGGCAACGCGGCCTTTATATTGCTTGCGGGCGGCGCCTTGCTGAGATCTTGCTTCGCCCTACCATTCTTGCGGCGCCGGCCTGACTTCGACCTTGGCTTGCCGTCGCCGGTTATTGTAGCGCCTTGCCTTCGCCCATCCCTCAATTCCTGCCAAGGTTTGCGCTTCGCGGAGCCAGCCTTGTACGAACCGGGACGTTTTCCACGACGCTTCCAATCAGCCCGTCGCGGCGACCCTTTGTGGACCACACGCGGTGCTTTAAGTCGCGTGGCGCGATAGCGCCGGTTCTTACCGGGCCGGAATACGCGCACGGATCCGCGCTTTGAAGAGGCGCGGCGTTTGTAGGGGCGGCTGTCGTGATAGAAATTGACCCTTGTCCGCGGCAAGGAACGTCTTGCGATGCGGCGATATTGGCGCGGACCGATCCCACGGAAAAAAATCCGTCCGTCGACATAAACCAAGCCCGCCGCCGGCCGGGTGTACCGGAAGATAGAACGGTAACGATTGCGGGGCCGCGCAAAGCGATACGGATTGTAGTAGGTGATGTAGCGCGGGCGGACGAATATCCAGAACGGGTCGTATCGCACCGATACGTGGAAGTCGTTATTGTAAACGATGCCGAGTTCGGCCGACCAAACCGCGCCCGGAGGCAGTGGCGCCCAGCCGGCGTACTCATCGCCGTAGCGCCAAGCGACCCAAGCTGGCCCCCACCGTCTACCCGGCACCCAATACCAGCCATCCGCTTCATCAAATCCCCAGCGGCCGTAATGATAGACGGCCCAGCCGAAGGGCTCGTCTGAATCCCAGAACCAGCCGTATTCGCTTGTGTAGATCCAGCGGCCGCGCGAATAAGGGCGCCATGAGCGATCAACATCAGGGCTCCATACATAGCCGTGGCGCGGGTGCTCAAACCAATCACCGCCCTCGTTGAGGTCTTCATAAAAAATCGAGACGTCGATGAGTTCGGCCCGCCCAGCAACGGCGGGTGCCGGTCCGAGCATGGCAGGACCGGCAAGCAGCAAAAGTGCG
>JAUWCP010000241.1 GCA_030609245.1 Hyphomicrobium sp. | reverse complement strand
CGACGCCCAGGATGCATTCGGGTTTGCAGCCAAGGATCTGTCTGCTGAGATTGCCCAAGCGCTTAATATATCGCGCACCAAAGATTGTGGCGTCATTGGCTTCTATCATGACTACCGGCGCGAGCCACCTGGACGGCACATTATCGAGTTGTGCCGGGCCGAAGCCTGGCAGTCGGTGAACGGCTGGGAAGGACCAGACGAGTGAACGACGAGATACCTCTGAATGGTGGCCCAGATCGACCCGCGCGACATGTCGGCTCCCGCAAGCGCGCGCGAGCCTTTCCCAAGGGACGGCAGATCGACCTCGAAGCGCTCGAACAGGTTCGCGAATTGTTGGCGGATCGTCCTCGGCGCCACGATTTGCTGATCGAGTACCTCCATCTGATTCAGGACAGCTACGGTTGCATCTCGAGCCGGCACCTGCGTGCTCTGTGCGAGGAGCTGCGTCTTCCCCAGGCCACAGCCTATGAGGTGGCGACCTTCTATGCGCATTTCGATGTGGTGAAGGAGGGAGAGACGCCGCCTCCGCCTACCACCATTCGCGTGTGCGACTCCATCACCTGTGCGATTAGGGGCGCTGATGCGCTCTATGAGGCGCTCAAATCGGCGGCAGACGCCTCCAAAGTGCGTGTCATGCGAGCTCCCTGTATGGGCCGTTGTGACACCGCCCCTGTCTGCGAAGTCGGACATTATCACGTCGATTACGCCACGCCCAAAGGCGTCAAGGCGGTAGTCGAGAGCGGCAATCGCAAACCGGAGATCCCCACATACGACGATCTTGCCGCCTATCAAGCCAAGGGCGGCTATACCGTCCTGGAGGCGTGCCGAGCAGGCAAACAAAGCGTCGATGATGTCATCCAGGAGATGTCGGACGCTGGCTTGCGTGGCTTGGGCGGCGCCGGCTTTCCGGCAGGACGCAAATGGCAAATCGTGCGCACTTTCCCTGGCCCACGGCTGATGACCATCAATGGAGATGAAGGCGAGCCGGGTACCTTCAAGGATCGCTACTTTCTCGAGCGCAATCCGCACCAGATGTTCGAAGGCGCGCTAATCGCTGCTTGGGCTGTCGAGGCCGAGCGCATCTATCTCTATATGCGCGACGAGTATCCCGCCGTGCTTCACATATTGGCTCATGAGATCGCGGCGCTTGAGAAGGCCGGCATCGTTGGTAAAGGCGAAATCGAGCTTCGCCGCGGTGCAGGGGCCTATATCTGCGGCGAAGAGTCCGCGATGATCGAATCCATCGAAGGCAAGCGCGGATACCCGCGAAATCGCCCTCCCTATATCGCCGAGGTCGGCCTCTTTGGACGCCCGACACTTAACCACAATGTTGAAACGCTGCATTGGGTGCCCGAGATTCTAAGGAAAGGCGCCAAGTGGTTTGCCGACCAAGGGGTTGATGGTTCCAAAGGGTTGCGTTCCTGGTCGGTCTCAGGCCGTGTCAAGAAGCCGGGCGTAATCATTGCTCCTGCTGGCATCACCGCGCGCAAGCTCGTCGAGATGGCAGGCGGAATGGAGGAGGGTCACGAGTTCAAAGCCTATTTGCCCGGCGGCGCTTCCGGCGGGATTCTACCGGCGCGGCTCGCCGATCTGCCCCTCGATTTTGGAACTCTCGACGAGTACGGTTGTTTCGTCGGCAGCCATGCGATCGTGATCTTTTCTGAAAAGGACGAAGTCGCCGACGTCGTCGTCAACCTTTTGCGGTTCTTCAAGGACGAGTCCTGCGGCCAGTGCACGCCTTGTCGTGTGGGATGCGATAAGGCGGTGGCGCTGCTCGAAAGAAGAGATTGGGACGGGGAGCTTCTGCACGAGCTCGCCCAGGCTATGAGCGATGCCTCGATCTGCGGTCTCGGACAGGCGGCGCCAAATGCCTTCATATCAGCATTGAAATTCTTTTCAGATGAGCCGGCGCGGACCGACGTCACGGGCGGCCCCGAGGCGTAACATCGTCCAGTGAGCTAGGAGACGGAAGAAAGACCATGACCGACCAGTTGCTCTTTACACTCGACGGAAAAAAGGTCTTGGCCCGGCCTGGCGAAACAATCTGGCAGGTTGCCAAGCGCGAGGGCATCGACATTCCCCATCTTTGTTGGTTGCCCGAGCCCGGCTATCGGGCTGACGGCAACTGCCGCGCGTGCATGGTTGAGATCGAAGGCGAACGCGTGCTCACCGCCTCCTGCATAAGAAAGCCTTCGCCTAACATGGTGGTGAAGACGGCGACAGATCGCGCCGTCAAGGCGCGCCGCATGGTGATGGAGCTCCTGGTTGCGGACCAACCGCCGCAGGACGAATCGCCGGACCAGGTCTCGCCGTTCTGGCATTGGGCAGAGGCCCAAAACATCTCGACCTCGCGGTTCCCAGCGCACCCTGTTCTCAAACCTGATCTTTCCCATCCCGCCATGGCCGTCAATCTCAGTGCCTGCATCGACTGCGGTCTCTGCGTGCGAGCCTGCCGCGAGGTGCAAGTCAATGACGTGATTGGCATGGCCGCTCGCGGCATCAGTGCGAAGCCGGTGTTTGATTTCGACGATCCCATGGGCTCATCGACTTGCGTGGCCTGCGGCGAGTGCGTGCAAGCCTGTCCCACCGGAGCTCTCATGCCGAAATCGATCATCGACCCGATCACCCAACATGGGTCTCGGGAGGTCGATCGAGAAGTGCAATCGGTGTGTCCGTATTGCGGCGTTGGCTGCCAGATCAGTTATCAGATCAAGGACGAGAAGATCGCATTTGTGCAGGGCCGAAACGGATACTCAAATGAGAACCGTCTCTGCGTGAAGGGGCGTTTTGGCTTCGACTACGTGACCAATCCGCAGAGGCTGATGAAACCGCTCATTCGCAAGCCGGGGCTTCCCAAGGGCGTTGATGTCGATCCCTCCAACCCCTCTACGCATTTTCGCGAGGCGAGCTGGGAGGAAGCGCTTGACGTCGCGGCCGCCGGCTTGGCGCGCATCTTCGATGAACACGGCGGCCAAGCCATCGCGGGGTTTGGCTCCGCCAAGTGCTCGAATGAAGAGGCCTATCTCTTCCAGAAGCTCATTCGTGCGCGCTTTCGCACCAACAATGTCGATCACTGCACGCGCCTCTGTCACGCCTCGTCAGTCGCGGCGCTGGTTGAAGGAATCGGATCGGGCGCAGTGACCGCGACGTTCAATGAAGTCGAACACGCCGACGCCATCATAATTATTGGCGCCAACCCCACCGAGAACCATCCGGTCGCTGCTACCTACTTCAAGCAGGCAGCGAAGCGTGGGGCAAAGCTCATTGTCATCGACCCGCGTGGTCAGTCCCTGCGCGACTACGCCACCTATACGCTTCAGTTCAAGCCTGCGAGCGACGTCTCCTTACTCAACTCGATCATGCATGTCATTGTGGCCGAAAGGCTTTATGACGAGCAGTATCTCCAGGCCTATACGGAGGATTTCGAGCAGCTTAAGGAGCATGTTTCGACGTACACCCCGGAGTCTGTGGCGGCGACCACAGGCATTGACGCCAAGACCATTCGCGAGGTCGCCCGCACGTTCGGTCGCGCTGAGCGGGCCATGATCTTTTGGGGCATGGGCATCTCCCAGCATGTGCACGGCACAGACAATTCCCGCTGTCTGATCGCGCTGGCGATGATTTGCGGCCAGGTCGGCAGGTCCGGCACAGGCTTGCATCCGTTGCGCGGCCA